>CBZS010000566.1 GCA_000613065.1 Richelia intracellularis
TCAAAGGCTGCTTCCCATGGACTTGGTTCTCGACTGGCTGCTACCCCAACCCATTGATATAGTTTGTCATGAACCTGAAGCCAAGTACGGTCTTTGCCCCATCTTCTGAAATAAATAGCCATAGACTGTAGATCAAGGTGGTAAATCTCCTGGTAATGCCCGCCATGTACATCCTTGACACAGTAGGTATAAAATCGCGTTTACTACTGCATACATACATGTTGTTGTACGTGGACCACCACCTGGTTTTGCCTCTGGAAACATCTCTGCGATTAACTCCCACTGTTCCCACGTTAAATAG
>CBZS010000567.1 GCA_000613065.1 Richelia intracellularis
CCATCCCGGCAATTTGTCAAGATCATTTAATAATTCTTCGGCATAATCGGTAATTTTGAGGAACCATTGCCGTAGCAGTTTCCGTTCTACCTTGGCACCAGAACGAAAACCCCGTCCTTCACTATCAACCTGCTCATTGGCTAACACCGTTTGTTCCACAGGATCCCAATTAACAGCAGCTTCTTTTTGGTAAGCTAAACCCGCAGCATAAAACTGTAAGAATATCCACTGCGTCCATTTGTAATAATCAGGGGAACAGGTAGCTAATTCGGTGTCCCAATCTATACATAAACCCAAACGCCTTAATTGTTGGCGCATTTGGTCAATATTTTGATAAGTCCATTTGGCAGGGGGTACTCCCCTGTCAATGGCGGCATTCTCTGCGGGTAAACCAAAGGCATCCCATCCCATGGGGTGTAGCACCCGATAACCTTGCATACGCTTGAGGCGGGCGATTACATCGGTAATCGTATAATTACGTACATGACCCATGTGTAGGCTGCCTGATGGGTAGGGGAACATGGAAAGGGCGTATAACTTCGGCTTTTGATTATCTGTAAGCGTTTTATCCAAGCCCTGTTCAGTCCATGCTTGTTGCCATTTTTCCTCAATTTCTGCGGGGTTATATCGGCAATCCACTATGGAGAACTCCTAAATTACTTATATATATCGCTGTCGTTTCGTTATTGTGGCATACTCTTAGAGTTATTCTGATGCCAATTGTTGTATTTATAATAGCGATCGCGGTAAGTTAATCTGAAAATAAGAAATTTATAGATATATATATCTATCTGGTAAATAATTTTAGAATAGGAAGTTTTAGGGATGAAGTTGTGAGCAGCGAAACTCTTGTGCAACAAACTACCAATTCTCCAGAAGCGGAAAAAGCCTTTAGTAAAGAGAATTTTGACCAAGCTGTTATGTCCACCTATGGGCGTTTTCCCTTGGCTTTAGAAAAGGGTGCAGGTTCCTTAGTTTGGGATACTGAAGGTAAACAATATCTTGATTTTGTGGCAGGAATTGCTACTTGTACCTTAGGACATGCCCACCCGGTAATGATAGAGGCGGTAACAAAGCAAATTCAAAAATTGCACCACGTTTCCAATCTATACTATATACCTGAACAGGGAGAATTAGCACAGTGGCTGATAGAACATTCCTGTGGCGAACGCGTTTTTTTCTGTAATTCTGGGGCAGAAGCCAATGAAGGTGCAATTAAGTTAGCCCGGAAGTACGCTCATACGGTATTAGAAATTGAAAAACCAATTATTGTTACTGCTAATGCCAGTTTCCACGGTAGAACTTTAGCTACCATTACAGCTACAGGACAACCGAAGTATCAAAAAAACTTTAACCCATTGGTTCCCGGTTTTCACTATGTTCCCTATAACGATATTAGGGCAATGGAAGATATAATTAGCGAGTTGGATGAAGGGGATTATCGCGTTGGTGCTATTCTTTTAGAACCATTACAAGGGGAAGGTGGGGTACGTCCGGGAGATGTGGCATATTTCCAAAAATTGCGGCAAATTTGTGATGAAACTGGCATACTGCTAATTTTTGATGAAGTGCAAGTTGGCATGGGACGCACTGGTAAATTATGGGGTTACGAACATCTTGGTATGGAACCAGATATCTTTACCAGTGCTAAAGGTTTAGGTGGCGGGATTCCCATAGGAGCCCTGATATCGAAAAAATTCTGTGATGTCTTCCAACCAGGGGAACATGCTAGTACCTTTGGTGGTAATCCTTTTGTCTGTGGGGTTGCTCTGAGCGTTTGCCAAACCCTAGAACAGGAGAATATTTTGGCAAATGTAGTGGAAAGGGGGGCACAATTAAGAGCTGGTTTACACAATATTGCCGCTCAATATCCCCAATATATTAATGAAGTGCGGGGCTGGGGTTTAATTAGTGGAATGGAATTACACCCGGAGATATCTTTAGTTGCTGGAGATATTGTCAAAGCAGCCATGGATGAAGGCTTATTATTAGTTCCCGCAGGACCAAAAGTTGTGCGTTTTGTACCACCTTTGATTGTCACCGCACAAGAAGTAAAAATTGCCTTGCAAAAATTAGACAAGGCAATAGCAACTGTAACAAAGTAGTAGTCATCCATCACCAATAAAAATAGGGGTTGGTTGCAGGGTGATGAACGAGCATTTCCTGCCACCCACCCCCACAGTCTATATCCAGGAGCATATTTGAGAAGGACAATCCATAGACTTGCTAGTAGTTTCTTTTAACTACTGGCGAATTTATACTTTTGAAGTAAAATAGCCAATCTGCTATCTATAGCATCACTCCAAGTCTAAAGACTCATTGGCTCTGACAACCGTTGTTGAGAGGGCTTTTCTTGAATAGTTCTATTTAAGTTGAATTACACCTAAGTTTGTTGCCACATTGGCACATTTATATTGGAAATTAAGGAGGAGATAAAACTAGCGAAAATTAGAGCCATAGTCAAGAAGAAACTAGCAACTACCCAATGAATATGGGCACAAACTTGTAATTCTTGGGAGCTCAGACGTAGGTACTTGATTAACCAAGGTTCAAGTAAGCGATAGCCATACATAATAGTAGTGCCGAGAACTGCCATAGCAATCACACCATCTCCCATTGCACCCCCTGATGCTTGGGAAATTTGATATAACAGCAGTTGGTAAGCAGCAAATGATACCCCTGCCATTACTAGGTAAGTAAGCTAAGGGCTTTAATTTCTGATTGCGTCGTCCAATGTTTACTGCAATCAGAGCTAGTGCTAGGGAAGAGAAACCAGTCCAACTAGCAAACCTATCCCAACGTAACGAAGCACCAAATACTCCATAAAATAGGGGCAAGATATGCCAATGAGATGGTAAATTTTGTAACTTATTTTTTCTCTGCCACCATCCCCCTAAAAATTGGGCAGCTAGCTAAACCCAAACCAATATTAGCGATCGCAATTCTAATGGTAGAGCTTTCTCCAAAGGCAAGAGCTTCAGTTATAAGTGACTCTAAACACCAACCAATACCGTAAAATAACGCAATACAAGACTTATTATTAGTGCGAATAATGATTGCCGTTAAGGTAACACCTGTGGCAGCTATGTATAACCATCCTGGTTGAGCAACATTATTGTAAACTGAGAAGGAGTGGAAACTTAGTATTAATAACTCTGCTATACATAAAGAGAACGCCCAGTTCTCACAGGCAAATCCATAGATTTTGGCTAAGTTGGATCCCTGTTTATTAAGTAGTTTATAACACAGCCATAAACTGAGAGTGGTACAAGCACTAATAACTAAGCCAATCTGCAAAGAGAAGTCGGGAAAAAATTCCGGCGTTGCATAAGTGCGGCAGAATTAGCGTTTGAAAGCATTGAGAAATCGTTGAAAATTTAGTGAAATCATCCCCTGATTCAGCAACGCCAAAATTACCATAATCCCTTACCGAAACTAGCCAACCGAAAACCAACTACGATGATTGAGTATAAAGAGTTCTGGAAATAAGCAGTATTGACTATCATCAACACCATACCAGTCAATAAACCAATTAATCTGATATTAGTAACAGGTAAAGTTAGTAACTGAGCTACCATCAAAGAAACTACACTTAAACCACTATTCAGATTGCGGTGAAATATTTGACTGCGAATGGCAACTACCATAAACATTGCCGGGGTAATCAACCACATTATTCCCCAATTGCTGAGGCTGGAAGTGATGGTAGACCAAGATACATCCCAATTATGCCAGAGAAATAGCAAACTCGTGCCAGCCAATACCAAACCAAATACCCATGCACTCCGTCGCCAAATTCCCCTACCCATCCTGTATGATAACTCTGCAACCATCATGGCTAACAAAATACCTGCCCACAGTTCCTTGGTTAAGCCCGGTAATAGCCAGTGAATAGTAGAACAAATGGCAAATAAACCAGTAACATGGGTGAGATATACCAAAAACCAACCGGTGCTTGTACGTCTCTTGGCAACTAACCCCAAGGTAATAGTAGAAAGAATTAAATTAAGCGATCACCTCAAGGTATTTACTAAAGCAAGGGTAGTTAATATTACTCCTACAAATAGACTTAGCTGTTCTCCAAATAGTCCTAATCTTCTCTTCTTATTTCTATATAATCTATCTGTAGCCCCTAACATAAAGATAACGTAGGGGAATAAGCCTAAACTCCACCATACCCCAGGTTTCTTTTGAGAATTTGTAATCTCAGTAGCATTGACTATTAATGTTTTCAATTCCATCGGGACTGAACGGGAGCCTAACCAACTGGCTTGTAAACCAATAGCAAAAAGCATCCCCAAATCTCATCTCAAACCATAAGTTTGTAAACGATGATGGAAGAAGAATACAGCCAAACCACTAACTGCGATTGCTTGTTCTGGACGAGTTCCAATTGTTACTAACGAGCCAGTACCGAGGAATATACCACCAATTACCTCCCAAATAGAACTTTCCCCTCCCTCACTGAGCGAAGTCGAAGTATCCCTTTGCTGTGCTAACCAATTTACTAACCAACCGCAAATACCAATAGCTAAACCAAGTTGAGTAATATCTACCTGGATCACAAAAATTGCCCTTAACAGTACCAACGCCAAGGCATAGATAATCACAAAGGTAGGTAAATTGGTACCGAAACTTGCTTTCTTCTCTCCCTTTTCCCTAACATCTAACTCTTGGAGAGTTTGCCATACCATAGCTCCCACAGTGCCAATCATCCCTACATACACAGCAACTACAGGAAAATCAGTTAACTTCCACCCCCAATGTAAATAGCCCAATCCCAACAAATTAAGTAAATATAATTTCCTATTGGGAACATGGGTAGTAAACAAAGGATTTTTACCCAATAAAATGGTGATACTCGAAAGAATAGGAGTAGCTATCGCCACCGTAATTAACCCTAAAGGATTGTGCCACAACCCAAAAGTGTCCATTGCCCAAAAGTTTACAGGAATTAACTGTAGGGAGACAATTAGTAGCGCGCTTCCTGTTAATTGCAGATTAGGTTGTTTCCCAGCCCAAAAACTTAGAGTATAAGCTAGTCAAATTCCATACTGTAAAAACCCTGGAAACCTTTCCCACTGACTAGCCGCCAATACACCAGAAGAAACCACCACTAGGAACATCCCTAGGAATAACAGCCAGGGTACACTTAACTCAGCTTGTAAGCATTGCAGCATGAAAGTTAAGAAACCGCAACCGGGCTTTTTGGGTTTTGCAGGTGCTTCCGCTGTACTTTTAGAGACAAATACAGGCTCATGAGTTACCAAATCTGGTTTTAACTCGGGTTCAGTCTTAACAACAGGTGGTAATGATACTTGACAGGTAAGATTCGCCCTGCATAGCTGGGGAACTTGGGTTTCAGAGATTAACCCTAATTTCAACCATAAGTCCAGTCCATTTAATAGTTCTGGATGGGAAGACGATAGCCTGAGAATTAGGGTAGTAGATTTATTTGGTGAGGAGGACATAATTCACATTAGGTTGGATATGTCAAAAAGTATGCAACCCACATTCTGCAGGTGCGATCGCAAAATGTTGTATTTTTGAAATATGAGTTTTTCAGAATCACAAATCAAAGTACAAGATATCGAGCACTTAGGCATAGTGGCAGGGATTATTGATGAAATGAGTTTGGTTGATTTGTTCAACCAACTGCTTGGAACTCATCCCCAAGAAATAATCAGCCCAGGCCAAGTGGTCAAAGCAATGATTATCAATGGCTTAGGCTTTATCTGTGCACCACTATATTTATTTGAGAAGTTCTTTTAAGGGATTGCAACGGAACATTTATTGGGAGAGGGAATACAACCAGAACATTTGAACGATGAACCCTTGGGCAGAGTCTTAGACAAACTATATGATGCAGGATTAACGGAAATTTTTATCCGAGTCCCACTATCAGCAGCAGATAGA
>CBZS010000568.1 GCA_000613065.1 Richelia intracellularis
GCTTTTCAGCATTAACTGCCCACAAATATACCTCTTTTAATCCATAATCTTTTGCTAGATAAGAAAATGCTCCTTCACAAGTCACCATAAAACGTCTGTCAGATGGAATCTTTTCTACTGTCTCTTGCAACTTTTTATCAATTTTTTTTATCTGTTCTTTATAAGCTTGTGCATTATTGGTGTAAATCTCTGCATTAGCTGGATCTAATTTAATCAAAGCATCACGAATATTCTCTACATACTTCACAGCCAGCTTCGGTGACATCCAAGCATGAGGATTCGGTTTGCCTGCATAGGCATCCTCACTGATATTTATCGGTGTAATACCTTGACTCAGGGTTACACGAGGCACATCCTTCAAATTGCCATAAAATTTTTGTGCCCACCGTTCTAAACCGAAGCCATTATCTAGTATTAAGTCTGCATCCTGGGCTCTGACTATATCCCTAGGAGTCGGTTCATAACCATGAATCTCAGTTCCTGGCTTAGTTAAAGATTTAACAATGACTTTATCTCCTGCAACGTTGCGAGCCATATCGGCAAGTACCGTAAACGTTGTCAGAATCACCTTTTTATTCTGCGTATTCGTATTCTGTACAGTATTACCAATATTTTTCCCTGTATTGTCAGATACATTACCTGAAGAATTGCACCCACTCAAGCACAATCCAAATATTATTCCCGTTGCGATTAGCTTTGTTGCACTAGGGGTGAAATTCACTATGTTTGCATGGAAATGTTTACTGAAAAGGTTAGGCATATAGCTCTTTTCAAGCTAATTTCATAATCCTCTCATTTTTCATTTTACAGTACTTTTACCTGCTAAAAACAAAATTGCAGGGTGTAATTTGTTCTTGAAACGTTAATTTTTGTAACAAAAGTAAAGTCGAAGTAATCTAAGATAATGGAGTAAGACTCTCGTTTTTAACTAGAACAAAACACTTTGATTTAGGAATAGAAACTTCGTATATATAGAAAGCAGGAGTTTCTCAGGGAATTATATTCCGTGTCTACTGACGTAAGTCCTCTGGGAGTAATACATAGTTTTTAGGTGTAAACCCAATCAGGGCTAAAACCTTGAATAGTTGCTAAAGAAATCAAAGGTTCTATAGCTTTTTTATAAACATTCATAAGAATTTATAAATTTAATAAGTCATCTGGTTGCTTGACTTTTAACTCTGCCACGAAGGATTCAGTATCGTTTGAGCATTTTTTTTTGAGAAACATTTTGCTTATAAATAGTTAAGCCTAAATCCTGTAAACTTACAAAGTCATGAAAATATTCTCCTGATGGTAAATTGTTAGACTTAGAAGAATTAACAGATTTTGTGGTGGGAATTAAATTCCATAATTGAGCGTGAGCGACAAATGACCAAGGCAGATAATGGTCTAGTGAAAATTCATTTTTCTTCAATCTAACTTTAGAATAAATACATTCAATATCTCGATATTCTAAAATAGTTTTCCAATATTTAGTTTGATTCGTCAGAGAGTCTCTCTTTTGTGGCATAAATAA
Organism: Richelia intracellularis; assembly: GCA_000613065.1. Lineage (GTDB taxonomy): Bacteria > Cyanobacteriota > Cyanobacteriia > Cyanobacteriales > Nostocaceae > Richelia > Richelia intracellularis_B. The sequence goes on from CBZS010000568.1 coordinate 1,517, forward strand.
TTTTTTAACCACATTAGGGGTATTGGGGTTTCTCTGCTGCATATAATTCAACCACTCCCAAGAAGCCCAACCTCTAACTATTGTATAATTTTCCTCTAAATACTGAATCCAATCAGGGTGTAAAATAATAGTGTTACAATTTTTTTGGTATTCAGCAGTAAAGCAATACAAAGGGGCACCTCGAAAAATTGAGCAAGTCGCTCGCGAGATGAGAGTATAGGGAGAGCAGAAGCTGGGGTTGAATCGCCATGGAAGAAAAAAAAGTCGGGGAACTTGAACAGCGATACCAGAAGTTAGAAAGCAAGAACACCCTGGTGATGAAGTTAGACGAGAGGGTGCCGTGGTCATAATTTCGTCCAATTTTAGAACAAGTCCATGACAAGCCCAGAAAAAATAATGCTGGGCGAAAGCCCATAGATGCAATAGTCATGTTCAAAATGCTTGTGCTGCAACAACTGTACAACATCAGTGATGAAGACCTGGAGTACCAGGTCAATGACCGACTATCGTTCATGAGATTTTTGGGCTTGGGGCTAGCAGAACCAGTACCAGATGCAACTACAGTTTGGTTATTTCGCCAGCAGTTGAAGCAGCAGGGTCTTATTGAAGAACTGTTTGAGCAATTAATTTGATAGGGACCTGAGAGACCAAGGCTACCAAGCTAAGGGGGGTCAAATAGTAGATGCCACACTGATTCCAGTTCCCAAGGAGCATAATACTAAGGAAGATAAGCAAAAACTTGCCCTAGGAGAAATTCCCGAAAGTTGGCAGCAAAAGCCTCATCCCTTGTCCCAGAAGGATACCGATGCTCCCTGGACAAAAAACTAATGGTCAGAGTTACTTTGGTTATAAAAACCACATCAGTATCGATGTAGGAGTACGGTTTTA
>CBZS010000569.1 GCA_000613065.1 Richelia intracellularis
GCAACTTGCTCTACAGGAGCATACATCGTCATCTTATCTTCGTAACAGCCAGAAAACTTGCTAGGTGCTAATAATTCTGGTTCTAGAGCTATATCTTCCTCTGTAAAATGTGATGATACAGATAAAATAGCTTCCGATACTTCAATCCCTTGATATTCCTTGTTTTGTGAAAGCATAAAAATATACCTACTTTTTTATATATGATTTTTATTTCTTAAAATCATAATGCCCATTTATGCTGTCAAATTCTCCATTGACCATATATTTTTCCACAATATTTTAGCCATAGATTACGAAATTTATTGCAAAATCTAGTATTCAAAAGGGGTAAGGGATAAAATTGTTTTCTATAGTACCCTGCCAAGTTATTTTGGCTAATTACTAAAATAGATAACGGAATCATACAGACATTAGTTTCCCAGGATAGCGTTAATTATGAAAGCTTTTGTAGCAGGGGCAACAGGAGAAACAGGAAGACGTATAGTCCAAGAATTGAGGGCGAAAAATATTCCAGTACGTGCTTTAGTACGGGATATACAGAAGGCTAAGTCTATTTTGCCAGATGAGGTCGAATTAGTGGAAGCCGATGTTTTAAATTATCAAAGTTTGAACACAGCACTGGGAGATAGTACAGTTATTTTATGTGCTACTGGCGCTAAACCTAGCTTTGATCCCAGTGGTCCTTATAAGGTTGACTATGAAGGTACGAAAAATTTGGTAGACTTGGCAAAAACCAGGGGGATAGAGCAATTTGTCCTAGTTTCATCATTGTGTGTATCCCAGTTGTTTCATCCTCTCAACTTATTTTGGTTAGTTTTGGTATGGAAAAAGCAAGCAGAAGAATATATCCAAAAAAGTGGCTTGAGTTACACTATTGTTCGTCCTGGTGGCTTAAAAAATGAGGATAATAGTGATCCCGTAGTGATGCAAAGTGCAGATACCTTATTTGAGGGTAGTATTCCCCGACAAAAAGTTGCCCGGGTGTGTGCTGAAGCACTATTTGATCAATCCGCTCAGAATAAAGTGGTAGAAATAGTTGCTAATGCTAATGCTCCGGAAAAAGGTTTCTCTGAACTTTTTGCTGGTGTAGTTTAGCATAGATAATTTAAAGTAAAAAACCTAGGTGAAGCAAGCAAGGGAAGCTGACTTTTCAGTTTGCAATACCCCCAATACCAAACCGAAAAGAAAAAACAAAAGTTATAGATACTCAACTAAGTAGGATTCCTCCGTCCTCGACTGCTGCCAGACACTTGTTTCATAATACCTACATACAAAACAAAACCGGCGTTGCTGAATCAGGGGATGATTTCACTAAATTTTCAACGATTTCTCAATGCTTTCAAACGCTGATTCATCCCGCACTTATGCAACGCCACAAAACCTTTGCCCGGAGTCAATGTTGTCTATGTCTTCTGCATCATTTTTATTCATGGATATTTTATTACTCATCTGACCATATAATTAGCAAATCGATGACTAACATTCACACCTCAAAGATCCAGGATTGAATGACAGAAACCTTACTTCATGCTTATACACCTTTAATCTTATGGACAAGCTTAGGACTATTTGTATTTAGATTTTTTCCTCAGTGGTTTTCGCAGTTATTAGGTCGCGGTCTTTACTGGGTTGGCATACCTTTAGAGTTATTAGCATTATCCCGGCAAAACAATTTAAATCAGTTGAGTAATGCAGGTGGTTTTCCTTTTTTAGCATCCGTAGTCACTGTAGCAGCATTAATTCTCAGCTCCATAGTTGCAATCTTGGCGTTGTGGATATGTCAACATTTGGATAACAGTCAGGTTTGGGAAGAGCCGGCAAATCGGGGGAGCTTTGTTCTTGCTTCAGTTTTAGGAAATACAGGGTTTGTGGGTTTAGCGATCGCACCTTATGTCGTAAAGGCTGATGCAATTAGCTGGGCACTTGTATATAGCTTGACTCATAGTGTGATTGGTACATATGGTTTTGGTGTAGCGATCGCTAGTTATTTCAGTCATACCGAAGCTCCTAATCGTTGGTTAAAGCAACTACAAGCAATTGTTAGTGTGCCTTCATTGTGGGCATTTTTTCTTGGCTATTTAACTAGGCAAGTTCCATTACCAGAGATAGTTGAATCAAGTCTACAAGGTTTTATTGGGGTTATTATTGCCTGTGCCTTTTTACTCACAGGTATTCGTTTAAGTCAATTACAACGATGGAAAAGTTTGCAACTATCTTTTGTCCCCGTATTATTGAAAGTTGCTTTAACACCCTTACTGATAGCTTTATGTACAAATTTTTGTTTGGGTTTATCAGATGAACGCCGTTTTGCCATGGTATTAATGTCGGGGATGCCTTGTGCTTTTGGTGGCTTAATTTTAGCGGAGGAGTACAATCTGAATCGGGATTTGATTACTAGTAGTATTTTTGTGTCAATTGTATTATTTTTATTAGCTTTACCCTTGTGGATTGTTATGTTTAATTAGTGCTAAAAGCCCATAACTAGAAATAGCGTTCACACTTGAAACCGTTTGTAAGCAGTGAGTTTTTCTTGATGGATGTGTTAATCTCTAGATTGCTTATACTTTCGTGCATAGAGCCAATCTCCCTCCTTTTCGCCTAGTCGCAATGCAATTATTTTCGATTAAAAAGTAGGTAAAAAAAGCTTGCTCTTTAATACTTTGTTGATAGAAATACTCTTCCCTTTTCTTCCCATTACTAATATAACCAGAATAAAACTTCCATCCAGACAAATACATGTCCATGTGGATAAAATAAAATGCCAGTATCTTTGTCTTCGGGTAGAACTTAATAGGACCAGTAAGACTAATTTTCAGTAATCCTAGTTGTACAGAGTTTTTTACTGTTCCTTGCCCATCAGCTAAGTCCCCTGCACCATAAAATAACTGAATCTTGAGCCACCATGGGAGAAATTTTCCCGCAGCTAACATCACTCCCCCACGTTTGCGGCTAGCCTTTGTGCCCGTGATGAATCGTAGTTGCCAGGTTCCCAACAACTGCTGGGAACCATAGCATGTGTTACGTTGTTTCGTGGTTTGACTCCTTTGACTCCTAGCTGTTTTTTCTACCTGTAACAAAGCTTCCACCACAGCCTCTTGGGTTGGTGGTGTGGTGATGGTATATGTTAAAAATTCAACACCTTGTTCCAGTGTTTGGTGTATTTTGCAAGTAGAGATGGATGTAACTCAGCCAATTAAAAATAGGTAAAAAGCTTTTGTAATAATATTTTTGAACTTTTTACTTGTGACTTGTCTTACTAAGTCTCTTGCTTCTCAACCACCTGTGTTGAGGAATTATTAATCTTGGGTTCCTCTTTCTTAGGAACTTCTTTTCTAGGTGCTTCCTTCTTAGGTGTAGGTGCTTCTGATTTACGTGGTTTGGGTTTCCCCTTACGTGCTGGCGGTCTTTCTTTCCTCAATTTCAAGAATCTAGGTGCATCTGGGGTAGGTACACCAAGTAAAGAGTCAAAACCAAACACATTGCGATGGGGCAAAAACTTAGCTTTTATAGATACAAACATTGGTTTACCCTGCTGCTCCCTATCTAGTTTAGGATTAAAGCGGAAAGGTGGAGCGATCGCGTCTTTCCATAACAATGGTAAATGGGAAGCCTTGAGGAACCTGGCTTTTTTATCTGGTTCCAAATCCTTGAGGTGTTGCGAACGCTGTTCGGTATAGTTCCGCAACACTGAGATACAAGGAGTCCGGCAAACAGGTATAAATTGCCATAATCCCGATAGCTTAAATTCAAAATCCCCCAATTCCACAGCAGCAGAATCTTGGGGACTAGCTCCATTGTCAAAACCAACTAATTGGAAGGAAACAATATACTGTTTATCACGACCGGGAAAATGAATAAACTTGGGATACACTACTAACCGCTTATCTTTACCACCATGGTTTTTTACATCCAAGAGCAAAGCTTGATAAGCTTTGCGACAACGTGGTGCAAATAGCAAGGGATAGGAGTTTTTATCAATTTGAATAAAGACTTTTGACTCCTCATCAACAGAAACATCACCCCGGATAATTCCAATTGCTTGGAATATTTGTTGGTTCTCTTCTGTATTTTCTGTACTTTCTGTATTTACTGATTCGGAGGTGTTTGCAGTATCGTTCATTCTTCCTAGTTCCTCAACTAACTGTCCACATCGAAGTATTTCACCGGATGGTACAGTCCATAGTCTATCTCTTATTTGCTGTATGGCAATACATTTTCCCGTCAGCTTTCCATAGACATTTGTACGGAACCAAACAATGTTAGCGTAGCTTGGCATTTTTTCTAAATGGTTGGCGTTGCTGAATCAGGGGATGATTTCACTAAATTTTCAACGATTTCTCAATGGTTTCAAACCCTAATTCATCCCCTGATTCAGCAATGCCAATTTTCCCAGTTAATATCTCTTGATGTTTGAGATGATGAGGATAGGTTCGCATTCGCAAACAAGCTAATAGCAAAAGTAAGGGCGATCGCTAATAGTAATTTTTTCCTCATCATTTTGCTACTTCTACAGCCTGATTAGTACTTTTCTATGTACAATGTGACAGATTTTAGTCACATTGTACATAGATAGCAGCATCTATTGGTTGTGATTCAAATCACAGCAACGTTCTTGAGGAGATTTCTGGCATTGAAATTATCAAGCAAGGATAAATTAGCTCTAGGGACATAAACCCCACCACGAGAAATAAATAATAAGTAATAACTGATAACTGAATCTGTCACCCACTGCGGTAGTCTAGATGAGAGTGAATTTATCTCCTGATTTGACATATTTAGTTTATGACACCTGTTGTTTCCAGTTCTAACCGCACTGTTCGTATTGGTTCCCGTAAAAGCCAATTAGCTCTGGTCCAAACCCATTGGGTAAGAGAAGAACTCCAGAAATCCTTCCCTGATATAAATTTTGAAGTCCATACCATGTCTACTCAAGGGGACAAAATCTTAGATGTTGCCTTAGCTAAGATTGGGGATAAGGGACTCTTTACCAAAGAATTAGAACTGGGAATGATCAATCAGGAAATTGATTTTGCTGTCCATTCCTTGAAAGACCTGCCAACTAATTTGCCAGAAGGTTTGGCATTAGCTGCAATTACTGAGCGAGAAAATCCTGCTGATGCTTTAGTTGTACACGAGAAGTACAAGGATCGGCAAATTGATACATTACCTGAAGGAGCTGTTATCGGTACATCTTCCCTGAGAAGACTGGCACAACTACGTTATAAGTATCCCCACTTTACTTTTAAGGATGTGCGAGGTAACTTAAATACCCGCATGGCAAAGCTAGATGCAGGGGAATATGATGCTTTAATTCTGGCGGTAGCTGGCTTAGAAAGATTGGGAATGAGCGTTCGCATTCATCAAGCTATTCCTAGTGAAGTTTCCCTCCATGCTGTAGGACAAGGGGCTTTAGGGATTGAATGCCGTGGTGATGATACAGAGCTTATCTCCCTACTGAAAGCCATTGAACATCCTGAAACCCGCGATCGCTGTTTGGCAGAACGAGCTTTTTTAAGGACATTAGAAGGTGGTTGTCAAGTACCCATTGGTGTAAATACTGAAATTAGTGGTAATACATTAACATTAACCGGTATAGTTTCGAGTGTAGATGGAAAAAGGTTAGTTAAAGATACCGTCAGTGGTACGACACAAGATGCCGAACAATTAGGGAATCAATTAGCTAAAATTCTACGCCAACAAGGAGCCCAAGAAATTTTAGATGAGATTTTAGCCGAAGCTCGGCAAGGTTCCTAGTGGTCTGACTACCCAAAATTGCCGGTGCACAGAGCAAGCTTACGTTATGTACGTAAGCCGAATGGGGAGTAGAGGAAAATATAATTCTAGCTTCCTACCATGAACCTAGCAAAGTTGACTTGTCAAGGCACGAATTGCAACGACTACGGATATAAATTCAAATAAAATACACAGGCATAATCGGGAAACACAGGTTATCATGCAAATTCTATTTGTGGCAGCAGAAGCTGCTCCCATTGCAAAAGTGGGAGGTATGGGCGATGTAGTGGGGACACTACCTAAAATTCTCAAAAAAATGGGTCATGATGTACGTATATTCATGCCCTACTATGGCTTCCTCTCAGACAAAATAGAAATTCCTGAGGAGCCTATTTGGTGGGGATATGCCATGTTTCAGGATTTTGCTGTTTATGAAACAGTTCTACCTGGTACTGATGTCCCACTGTATTTGTTTGGACATCCTGCCTTCGACCCCCGACGGATTTATTCTGGGGAAGATGAGGCTTGGAGATTCACATTTTTTGCGAATGGGGCAGCAGAATTTTGCTGGAATTACTGGAAACCACAAATAATTCACTGTCATGATTGGCATACAGGGATGATTCCTGTATGGATGCATCAATCTCCGGATATTAGTACTGTATTTACCATTCATAACCTAGCGTACCAAGGTCCCTGGCGTTGGTACTTGGATCAAATTACTTGGTGTCCTTGGTATATGCAAGGGCACAACACCATGGCGGCTGCGCTACAGTATGCCGATCGGGTTAATACTGTTTCCCCAACTTATGCGGCTCAGATTCAAACTGCTAGTTATGGTGAAAAACTTGAAGGCTTGTTATCTTTCATCGGCAGCAAAATGTCAGGTATCGTCAACGGCATTGATACTGATGTTTATAACCCAGTTAATGATAAATCTATTGCCCAAACGTTTACCCCAGAAACCTTAGAAAAGCGTAAGGGAAATAAGATTTATTTACAGGAAGAAGTCGGGTTAGAAGTTAACTCCAAGGCTTTCTTAATTGGTATGGTAACCAGATTAGTAGAACAAAAAGGGATAGATTTAGTTCTGCAAATCCTCGATCGCTTTATGGCATATACAGATGCCCAATTTATTATTTTAGGTACAGGCGATCGCTATTACGAAAGTCAAATGTGGCAAATGGCATCTCGTTACCCAGGACGCATGGCTACTTATTTGCTGTACAATGATGTCCTATCCCGGCGCATATATGCAGGTACAGATGTGTTCCTTATGCCTAGTCGCTTTGAACCCTGTGGTATTAGCCAAATGATGGCAATGCGCTATGGTAGTGTACCAATTGTTCGACGCACTGGAGGATTGGTAGATACGGTATTCCATCACGAGCCCATGGCAAATGCGGGTACTGGTTACTGCTTTGATAGATATGAACCCCTGGATTTATTTACCTGTATGGTGAGAGCTTGGGAAGGTTTCCGCTACAAAGATAGATGGCAAACTTTACAACAACGGGGCATGAATCAAGACTTTAGTTGGTATAGCTCTGCCAAACAATATCAAAATCTGTATCGTTCGGTTTTAGGGTTGCCTGAACAAGAAGTAGAACTAAACTCTGAATCGGCAAATACAGTTTTACAATGATAGTAATTTGAAAACCACATTCCGCAGGTTAGTTAGGAAAGAAGATAATATTTACGATAGGGAGCACCAAAAAACTGTAGAATCCAGCACCGCTGTTCACTCAGGTTGGAAATCTGTTTCAAACAAGCCAACGTTAATAAATGAATTGACATGAAGCATTGAAACACCCAACATAAAGTAGGAGTGGCAGTTGGTTTACCTAACTGATTTTGAATTGTTTGGGAGCCTCGTTTTAGACATTGGCGTAATGCCCTGTGACCTTGGGTGTAAACTAGCAAAGACAAACCCATAACCATTCCCAAAGCCGCCACTCTTTTCCTTGAATTTAGAAACACAGTGGAAGTAAAAAACAATGGGTCTTTGAGAAACCGAAAACCACGTTCTGTAGATTGTTGTGCCTTATATTCAGGTAAAACATCTTCGTTCCTAAGTTTGTCGGCATCAAGAACATTGGTGGCAAGAATAAACCTGCCAGCCTCTTCTGTGGCAATGGTAATTGCAGTTGATTTGGGTACAATTTCGGCTTGAATCTGGAAAATTAGGGTAGGTTGAGAATCCTTGCGAGGTCTACCACGTCCCCGGTGTTGGCCATATTCAATAACTTCAATATTTGCATGCAAGTTGATGAAATGGCAACTGACTCTCAAGTAATTTGGCTGCGTTGAATGCATCTTCGGCACATGCAAATTCCTGTTGACACAATTTTCGTAGTTGGGATTGTGCCTGGGTATATTTTTTGGTCAGACGTTTGTTTTTCCAGTTGTTTTAAGTCAGATTATTTACGGGCTTTACTTTCTATCACTACCCACCGTTGTCCCACACCACCAGAATCATTACAACAGGGGGCAATACCATATCCTGGGATTTTACTGGGTACAAATACATCAATACTGTTCTTTTCTAATAGTTATGTTGCGGCAGTTAGGATTGCAGGAACTCGGGATACCCATTTGAATGAGACTATCATCTGCAAATTGTCTTCAGTGTAAAGGGTTGCATCCGCAACAGATAAAGCATCAATTTGCCATTGTTTGTGGAAATCTGCCATAAGTGTTCCAAACATGGCATAATCGACTTCATTACCATGTCCAACTCTTAAATATAAAGGAATATCTCCATCACCACTCCACATCAAGTCAAGGATAAATTGTTTCAAATCTGGTCGGTAGTCTCTAGAATAACCACATGTAATTGTAATTAATCCTGATTGTGCTCATGCTTCATCATGACTACCAGTTCCATAATTCCCATGTACATGAAATGAACTTGAATCCAAGTGGAAGCTGTCCATTTTGACTCCAAATCTATCTGCTGCTGATAGTGGGACTCGGATAAAAATTTCCGTTAATCCTGCATCATATAGTTTATCTAAGATTCTGCCCAAGCATTTTTCGTTCAAATGTTATGGTTGTATTCCCTCTGCCAATAAATGTTCCGTTGCAATCCCTGAAAAGAACTTCTCAAATAAATATAGTGGTGCACTGATAAAGCCTAAGGCATTGAGAATCATTGCTTTGACCACTTGGCCTGCGCTGATTATTTATTGGGGATGAGTTCCAAGCAGTTGGTTGAACAAATCAACCAAACTCATTTCATCAATAATCCCTGCCACTATGCCTAAGTGAGCGATATCTTGTACTTTGATTTGTGATTCTGAAAAACTCATACTTCAAAAATAGAACATTTTGCAATCCCACCTGCGGAATGTGGGTTGAAAAACAGCATGACATGCAATTAATCCGTAAGGGCAGGGAAATCCTACCCTAAATATTTAACCAGCCGCCAATATTTTTTGATTTGGGATAGTTTCTTTGCAGAGTAACCCATTAGGGTTACTCTCAGATATGGTGTGACAACCGGGGTTGCTCAATCAGGGGATGATGCCACTAAATTTTCAACGATTTATCAATGGTTTCAAACGCTAATTCATCCCGCACTTATGCAACGCCTCACAACCTATATGTATTTTTTGTTTCCAGAATGGCACCAAGGGATTAATTAAGCTGGAATAAACTTGAGTGACACACCATTCATACAATAACGCTGTCCTGTGGGTGCAGGACCATCATTAAATACATGACCAAGGTGTGCACCACAACGACTGCAATGTACCTCGACTCGAGTCATAAACAGTGACCTATCTACAGATGTATCGATCGCACCTTCAATAGGTTGGAAAAAACTAGGCCAACCTGTACCACTATTAAACTTCGTTTCCGATGTAAATAACGGTTGACCGCATCCAGCACATAAATATGTACCCTGGTCATAGGTTTTATCCAGAGGACTAGAACCTGCAGGTTCAGTACCATGTTTGCGGAGCACGCGAAATTGTTCAGGGGTCAAAATGGAACGCCATTCTTCTTCTGTTTTCGTGACTTCAAAACTTTGATTTGAAGTTGCCATAAATTGTGTTCTCCTATTTAAATAATCTGAGAGCCAGGTTACGCCTAAAAGTAGTGTACCTACTTCTAAAAGTTGTCTTCTTGAGAGCATATATCATTGAAATGCCCAAAATGGTTATGTATGCCAAGTTATGGGCAAAGTTAAATGGGTAGATTAATTATTGCAATTCATTTCTATTTTACTTTAACTAATCATAGAAAAACATGCCTGGCATTTATTTGCGGCAATCAAAACAAAACATTGTTGGCTCAGTTTTCCGACTCTAAAAGTTAGAGAAAATTTAGGATATTAAATTTGACTCAAACTCGATTCTAAAATTATGCTTTTTGTAAGCAATGACTTAATGTAACTGATTCATAGGGAGCATGCCAAATGTTTCAATTTGTAGTATTGAGATAGGTACGTTGTGGGGGGTTACTCGTTGTAGCTACTACTCTACCTTTAGGCAACTTCCCTATTTATAGATAAACTTAAACTCTATAGTTGTTTAACACTATTTTTATATGAGCATGAATAATATTATCCTGCTTATTTAGGTACTATATGTTTGATAGTGATAATCTTACAAGCTATGGCGATTATATAGCTTTGAGCCTATATTTAGAGGAAGTTTATCAAATGAAATTGTAAAGCTTTGAATTAAAAAATATTTCAATCCCTTTTGAACGAATATCTATTCGTTCAAAAGGGATTTCCATCATTTGTAGAGTATTGATTACATGAAAAATTTGTTTGAGATCTGAAACTAGAACATAAATGAGATTAGGGTGCGAATCTTTTAGGAAGACGGGGAGTGGAACTTAGACAGGTATTGGAAGAGGTGGAGGGGTAGTAGAACAACGAGCTTTGACAACTTGCTTGATCAAAGGAATAGCACTAGAGTACAAAGCCAGGTGATTGCGTTTATCTTCTTCTTGTAGATGAAACTGCCAATACTCATCCCAATCGCCACTGATGTATAAAGAACCCAGGGGAAAAACAGCCTCAGCACCCCTCATGGTCCATCTAGCCCCAGTGATTCCATACTGTCTTTAATCAGGAGGCGACAAGCACCCTCAATCACCCCCATGGCGATGGGGAATCCAGCTTTTAAGTAATCGTCATATTTGAGGGATTTGGCATTGTTAAGTAAATATCTAGCACAGGTATCCACCGTTTTACGTTCTTGGGGGTGAGTTTGGGTAAAGTCGCACTCCGGCGCATACCTGGGGCAACTCAACTTGATTTACCTTCAAGGATAAGCTGTAAACGTTTGCTCCCCCAAGCTTCTGCCTGTGTTGAAGTCTGAAAATAAAAGACAAATGCAGCTTTCCACAAATACTCAGTCACATGGATAATATCCATGTATTAGGTGATTTATAAGAAAGAATTTACCAATGAAAGTAAGATGTAATGTTGATGAGTAAAAAAACAGGGGCAAGTATTTTGGAGTATGCTAGACCCACCAGAGGAACCCAAATCATTAACAAGATCATAAAT
>CBZS010000570.1 GCA_000613065.1 Richelia intracellularis
ATGTCACAGATGGATGGAAAGTTTACGCCAGTTTTGTTGAACCAGGAGACCATATTATTAGCAAAACATATATGACCAGAGTAGAAGGAGAAAACACACGTTTACGTCATTATCTCCCACGTCTACATCGAAAAACATTATGCTACTCTAAACCCGCAGATATGCTTAAGCACTCTATTCGATTGTTATTTCATGGTAGGTGTGAAAGCCAATATTCAAAACGTATTACTAGATACTAATAAGTATGGGTTTTCACAACCTAATAATTGGGGTATTTTCTGAAATAGATTCTACCGAAAATTTAGGGCGCGAGCACTGCGCCCTAAATTTTACGTTTAAACCTTAGAAATCCTATTAACCTTGTATTACCACTTCCTTTTCTTTCGCCAAGAATTTCTCCAATTCTGTCAATGCATCCGCATCAACCTTGGTTTGCATGGGACAGAATTTAGGACCACACATGGAACAAAATTCAGCAGTTTTGTAAATATCTGCTGGTAGGGTTTCATCGTGATATTCCTTAGCTCTATCTGGGTCGAGTGCTAATTCAAACTGACGATTCCAGTCGAAGTTATACCGAGCTCGGGAAACTTCATCATCCCTATCCCTAGCGCCAGGACGGTGGCGAGCGATATCTGCTGCATGAGCCGCAATTTTATAGGCAATTAAGCCATTCCGCACATCTTCTGCGTTAGGTAAACCTAAATGTTCTTTTGGTGTCACGTAACACAACATTGACGTACCATACCAACCTGCCATGGCTGCACCAATGGCTGAGGTAATATGGTCATAACCGGGAGCAATATCCGTTACCAATGGTCCTAGCACATAGAAAGGAGCTTCTGAACACTCTTCCATCTGCTTTTTGACGTTAAACTCAATTTGATCCATGGGGACGTGTCCTGGTCCTTCTATCATCACCTGGACATCATGTTCCCAAGCCTTGCGGGTTAATTCTCCCAAGGTTTTGAGTTCGGATAATTGCGCTTCGTCTGATGCGTCATGTGTACAACCGGGACGCAAGGAATCGCCCAAGCTGAAGGAAACATCATATTTTTTGAAAATCTCAATGATATCCGCAAAATGGGTATATAGGGGGTTTTGTTTGTGGTGGTGTAGCATCCACTTAGCAATAATCCCTCCACCACGGGAAACTATACCTGTAATCCTGGTTTTGACTAAGGGTAAATACTCAATCAAAAGTCCGGCGTGAATTGTCATGTAATCCACACCTTGTTGGCAGTGTTTTTCAATTACATGAAGAAAGTCGTCTGGAGTAAGATTTTCCAAGTTACCATGAACGCTTTCTACAGCCTGGTAAATGGGTACAGTTCCAATAGGAACAGATGAAGCTTTGATAATAGCGGTGCGAATTTCATCTAAGTTACCACCACCAGTGGACAAATCCATGACGGTATCCGCACCATATTTAACCGCTAAGTTGAGTTTAGCAACTTCTTCTTGAATATTGGAAGAGTTGGGAGAAGCACCGATATTAGCATTTACCTTACACTTGGAGGCAATACCGATCGCCATTGGTTCCAAGTTAGGATGATTAATATTCGCAGGAATAATCAGCCTTCCTCTAGCAATTTCGTCTTTAACTAACTCAACCGGGAGATTTTCCCGTTGAGCAACATAATGCATTTCTTCTGTAACAACACCTTGACGGGCATAGTGCATTTGGGTAACGTTACCTTGCCCCCGACGCTTGGCAATCCATTCTGTCCGCATATTCGATTACCTCTATAAACAGCTTCCCTCCGCTGGTATTACCCAGTCTCAGGTGTTAAGGGTTTATTCTCAGCCTGGTTTTACTCAGACACCCCTAGCATGGGAATTATTGTACCACTTTGATTTTGGTGAGCGATCGCTTACTCTGATTTGTCGGTCCGCATAGTCGCACCCATCTTATTTTAACTGGAGAATAAATTTAGGTTAGGGGAGCGGTATATTGTGAACACAGCCTTGATATTCATCCAGGTTTACCCTCTGTATTCTTTATGCCTTTCGTTTACGTAATTTTTCAGTCATAGGTAGAGGACTGCGAGGTTGTTCTTACCGCACTTTATTAGCCAATTCTAAACATTCGGTCATGTATTGGTTAATTTGCTTTTTGTTATGTAACTAGAGAAGGGCTGTGGCGTAAACGGCGTTGCTGAATCAGGGGATGATTTCACTAAATTTTCAACGATTTATCAATGGTTTCAAACGCTAATTATCCCGCACTTATGCAACGCATCTCTAACTTGATCTCAAGTTAGAGATGCGTATATTCTAGCAATTTCTTCGGGTGTGCGATCGTGAAAGATATATTCGTACAAAATAGTTTCTATACTGATGCGATAACGTTTGACCCGAATATCTTAGGAATAGAAAAGGTCAAAGTAGTTTTCCACATATCCACAAAATGTAGCTGATTGGGGAATAACCCGGATTTCTCACAAGTGAGAAAAAAACACTTGGATGAGCCAGATTTAGGATAAATTAATTGGCACATTGTCAAATTCCTTGCAGATGACAAGGACTACGTAGTAAAAACAAAGTATATAAAAGATATATAAAATACATTCAAATTGAAATATACTTAAATCAGAACAAAATAGTGATAAAAATTGACACACCAACTTGTTGGGTTAAATCAAGTAAATTAACCCAGCAGGAAAGTTATTTCAAATCAGAGAGCGCTATTACTTATTAATCCAATCATCTCATTAACCAGGGTAAGGTAGTCGAGATAAACGTTCATAAATCATTGCTTGCCCTTCCTTGTAAGGGCAAGCACTACTAATTGCAATTAAAACTAAAACTCGTTGTTTGTAAATCGTAATCACAGCCCCTAGCTTTAATAATTTTGTGCGTATAGTTCCAATTGTTGCATTTTTTAATTCTGTATTTACTAAGCACTTTTCTCCCAGGTTATTCAGAAAAATGTAGGCAATAGCTGTAAACCATAAACGTAATTGGTTCCCCTCAAATGTATGTGTACTTGTTCTATCACTTTGTAAATCTAATTTTTGCTCTTTGAGATAATTTTCCGGCGTTGCCTCGCGTACAGTCTTTTTGAGTATAAAGTCGCCCTGGAGCAATTTGTTTAATGGGGAGCGAAGTCACTACAAATCGATGATTGACTTCTTCATTGCTATAATCGACCTTGGCTACTACACGACGACTACGGCTCCAACTGTCTAATGTTTTATAGTCAAGAGAACAATACCAAACTGAGTTATTAACAAAGGCTGCCGCATCTTTTTTTAAATCTGGTTCTCCAGGAAATAAGCTTTAAAAAAACTCTACTATGGGTTGTATTTTTTGTGAATATTCTTGGGATGCACGATACTGAATTGGTTGCGATAGCTGGAGTAGACGAGGATTTTCAGCAAGTCCGAACACATAATCAATATCAGTTTCATCTTCACACCAAGCCATTATCTCTTCTCTGGAATAAGCACTATCCCCACGGATAAGAATTTTCACCTTTTTCCATGGAGAGCGTATTATTTTTATTACTCTTTGTAATTCTTCTAACCCCCATGGTGCCGGGTCTAAGTTGGATGCACGAAGTTTTGCAGCAAGTAAATGTTTACCACAAAAAATATAAAGGGGAGCATAACAATATCCTTTGTAATACGGATTAAAAAATGTTTCGGCGTTGCATAAGTGCGGGATGAATTAGGGTTTGAAACCATTGATAAATCGTTGAAAATTTAGTGAAATCATCCCGCACTTATGCAACGCCAATGTTTGTTCTTGATGACCATGAACTAAATCATCCGTCACATCTAAATCTATTATCTGTCGCGGTGGCTGATGATAAGATTCTAAAAATAGCTAAACTAAAAGTGTTTCTATCGCCTTAGCATCATAGTCAATACGATGATACTGACTATTTTCTCTTGAAGATACGTCTTCTGGACAATGTTCGAGACGATTTAAGGTGCTTTTCCCCGCCAAAGTCGTTAATTCTTGTTCTGAGTTAATAACCTTTCCTACCGCAAGTGCTAATATTGGAGCGTGACGTAGAATTTCATGGTCATTTATGTCTTCATACCCCATGATTAAGCCATATATATATCCTTTGTGCAATTAAGTTATGAACTGGATATAAAACTTTATTGGGGTCTCGGTAATCTTTGAAACATCTTGCAAATGGTGATGTTATTTCTCTTTTTCTGTCTAGTTCCGCAATTAATGTTAACTAACCCTGCATCCGATGTTACAGGCTCTCCCTTTAAATTGACTACAACTGGACATGACTTTACCTGTCCAAATACAAACTGTTCCGCTATAGAATGATTTTTATTTGGGGTCATCCTTTTAACTGCTGAGATTCTTTTGCAATATACATACATTTTGGCAGTTTTATACCCCTATTTTTTTCAATCTTGGTGAGAAATCCGGGATAAGTAAACCTAACAGATGAAAAGCGAGCGCTATACTTGTAAATATACTTTTTACTTGTTCGGAAAACTTTTGATAATTGGCTTGGGCTGTGTTTAATTGACTAATGCGGAAGGAATCATTCAAAATCTAAAATGGCAGGAGAGCGATTGCGCTAGGATATG
>CBZS010000571.1 GCA_000613065.1 Richelia intracellularis
CTATGAAACAAGTGGAGTCTAGATTACAGCGAAATCCACTGTTGCCCAAATGGGATATCTTGATTCAACGGCTTTTGCTGGTAATTTATTTGTCAAAAATAACCTTAGTATTATGCTGCTTGGTAACTGGAATAAGTGTGGCATCTACTATTTGACCCCCCTTAGCTTGGTAGCCTTGGTCTCTCAGGTAGCTATCAAATTAATTGCTCAAACAGTTCTTTAATAAGACCCTGCTGCTTCAACTGCTGCCGAAAGAACCAAACTGTAGTTGCATCTGGTATTGGTTCTGCTATTCCCAAGCCCAAAAATATCATGAACGATAGTCGGTCATTGACCTGCTACTCCAGTTCTTCATCACTGATGTTGTACAGTTGTTGCAGCACAAGTATTTTGAACATGACTATTGCATCTATGGGCTTTCGCCCAGCATTATTTTTTCTGGCCTTGTCATGCACTTGTTCTAAAATCGGACGAAATTCTGACCATGGTACCGTCTCGTCTAACTTCATCAACAGGATCTTCTTGCTTTCTAACTTCTGGTATAGCTGTTCAAGTTCCCCGACTTTTTTTTATTCCATGGCGATTCAACCCCAGCTTCTGCTCTCCCTATACTCTCATCTCGCGAGCTAGTTGCTCAATTTTTCGAGGAGCCCGGTTATATTTCTGAGTCCTGATTGGGAAGAATAGTACTCAGATATCAAATATTTTTCGGACTGGCAGAATTTAACAAGAAACATGTTTACAAAGTGTCTAGATGAAACATTAGTTGCCACATAACTAAGTCTATACATAAAAACACTTACTTTTTATACGTATTTTTACTATATAAAAAATTCCTATGGAATTAAAGCATCTCTGGTTACCTAGCTATCCGAACTTTATTAAACAAATTTTGCAATGGGTGAATCTTCGGGAGGATGAAAGTAAAAGAACTTTTTTACTATTCATAGCTTATACATCCATCTGCGTAGGATTACGATGGACTGAACGCAGTACGGAGGCACAGCTTGTTTATCAATCTGGTGTTGATTACCTGCCTCGTTTTTACATAGCTAGTGCAGTAATTGGTTCTGGATTAGTGCTGTTTTACTCTTGGTTGCAAAGCTTTTTTCCGTTGCGAACGCTAATCGTAGCTATATCGCCAATGATGGTGGTGCCATTATTTATTTTATCTGGGATACTACAAATACCGTTATATCAGGAGAGTACTTTATTTATACTGCGGTTATGGCTAGATGCGATTTATGTGGTGAACGAGCTCAACATTTCCATTGCGGCTAGTCAATTATTTGACATTAGACAAATTAAACGTACTTATCCTCTAATTAGTAGTGGTTTTTTGGTTGCTCAAGCATTTAGTGGATTTAGTCTTTACTGGTCTGCTGGATGTCCTCAAGTTAAACCATATAGTTTTGGTTACTGGCTTACTAATTGTATTTGGAGGAGGAATATTACTTTATCTAAGTGGTATTTACCCCCAGGCTTTTCCCCATATAG
>CBZS010000572.1 GCA_000613065.1 Richelia intracellularis
CTGGGCAGAGAAAATAAAGTAGAACGCAACTGCTCAGTATTTAAAGCTTGAACTTGCCAAACCCAATCACCACAGGGAGGACCTTGTAGTTTAAAACTAATGTCTTCACCCGGTATAACTTCAATGGGAAGATCGAGGGGTTAAAAAGCAGGAGAGGAATCTAGTGCAGGTTCGTGAGCTGTTGTAGATAGCCAATTTTCATCCAGTTGGATTCTAAACCAACCAGCAAAACCATGACATGATCCTGACTCTTTAACTGTAAAATTTACTTTTGTTTGACAATGGGTAGTAGTTGCTTGATAAAAATCCATTGCTAACAAGTCATTAGGTTCGGCTAAATATTTTGCTTCAGAGAAATTAGTACGGTAATAAATTAACTGACTTGCATAAGTTCTACCTGGACTTTGGTCAATATTCATGTGGGGTTTAGACCAAGCAGCAATATTTTTTTTTAATCGTGTATTTCTGCTGCATGAATAGGAACTGCTTCCATTACTGCTGTATTGGGAATTAAAACGTCACCTGGTTTAAGATATTTATCCCGTGCATCAAATAGTGAAGGTAATGAGTCTTCTTCTAAAAGAAAATTACCTGTAAAAACAGAAATAATTATCTCTACTTTTTCTGGTAAGTGAATTTATTCTATTTTGCCATGCAAGCAGGGTAGGCGCATCTAATTTTGTAGTGAAAAGTACAGATTGTTGTACATCATTGTGGAGTCTGTCTTGATTGTCAAGTGCGAACGCCAACAACGGGCACTTCCTGCCAAAGGGCAGGCTACGCCAAGGCCCTTTGGGCGGGTACTGGAGGGGCATCGCCAAAAAAAGTTGACGCAACTGGGGAACCCTTCGCTAGATTCGGTGGTGTCAGGTAGGGGCATCAAGACCTTGAGTAAGCCCAATAAACACTCATACGCCCAGTTGGCCATTCCCTACGCTACCGAATCTTACCCAGTTGCTGGAAGACTCTTGGGGCACAAAAATGGAGATTTAACTATTAAAGAAGTTAAGTCGTATGCTAAGGACCCAAACGGTCTATCTGAACTGAACGGGTTAGTCTAATGGTATCTCTGACAACAAGGCTTGCGCCTAAGGGTTTCAAATCTTCAAAACCAAAGATTAAAAGCTCAAAAAATTTGAGTATAGCCAATGCCACTGCATTGACAGAAAAAGGCGTAGCATAAGTGCGGGATGAATTAGCGTTTAAAACCATTGAGAAATCGTTGAAAATTTAGTGAAATAATCCCCTGATTCAGCAACGCGAAATTGGTATCATTTTCTTAAACACCTTGTTACTAATGTACTAATCATATCCACCCCAAAACTTAAACTGAGAAATACAATTAAAGTCCCCAATAGACCATGGTAATCAAAACTGCTTAACTGCTCCGTCAACAACCTCCCTAAACCACCAGCACGGACTAACCCGACAATTACCGTAGCGCGAATACAAACTTCCCAACGGTACAGAATGGAAGCTAAAAAGCGGGGAATAGTTGCAGGTCAAACACCATAGAAGAAAACTTGTAAGTTACTTGCACTCAATGCTTTGAGATAATTTAATGGTCGTTGATCTAAATTCTCGATTACTTCTGCTTCCAATCTTCCGAAAATACCTAAATTATGTAAACTAAGAGCGATCGAACCTGGTAAAATTCCTGGGAATAGGATAAACAGAAATATTAATGCCCAAATTGGTTCTGGTACTGCACGGGAAAAGAATAAGACTAAACGAGCTAGTATAAATATCACTTTGTGTGTAATGTTTTTTTCTCCCCTAGCAGCTAGGAAAGAAAGTAAAATCCCCCCCCCCAAAGCTGCAATTGTGATCCCTAAAATAGACATAGCTAGGGTTTGTAAGCAAAGGTTTAATAACTGCTGTCCATTAATCCAATATGGTGGGAAGGTGTCTTTCATTACGCCAGTGAGTAGCTTAATGGTGCGGAATGACCACAATTTGCTAAAGTTTGCTTTAATGTACCAAAAGCAAAAGATTAATAAGGTAATTCCACCAATTAAGAGATTTCGAATATTCCTGTCAAAAATTCTCTGTAGCCAGACTTTGATATAGCACTGATTAAACTCACTCCTACTCTGACGGGAAGACACTGGTTCTCTAATAAAGGAGAGGGATGCGAACTTTATCCAAGCTAAAAACCCTATCACCTGATGAGAGGATTGCTGTTCTTTAATAATGTAACTACGCTTTTTCAGATTCAGAACATTCAAATCTAAAGGACTGGATAACTCTAAACCCTGACGCAACCATCCACCCAAAATATCCGTTACACCACTCAAAAATAGCAATGCAAATACCAAAGTCCATACTTGTTCGTAACGCAAAGATTGCAGACTCAGGTGAATTTGATAACCCAATCTCCCCGCACCGATAATACCTAATACTGTAGCTGAACGAATGGAACACTCGAAACGATAAAAACTATAGGAAAGTAGATTAGGGAATGCTTGAGGAATAATGCTATAAGTAAAGGCACTCAGAGGATATACACCACTATTAATTAATGCAAACAATTGTTCCCGTGGAGTTTCATCCAAAATTTATGAGAATACCTTCGCTGTAATTGTCCCAAAAGGAATAGCGATCGCT
>CBZS010000573.1 GCA_000613065.1 Richelia intracellularis
AAACGTTTACACATTCCTCTTTATCGTCATGGTTTCCCTATTTTTGACCGTTTAGGCAATGGTCAAATTACCAGAGTTGGATACAAAGGCACAATACAAATGTTATTTGACATTGGTAACAAATTTTTAGCCGTAGAGGAAGAACAAGCTAAACATATTAACGGTGACTTGTAGTTTCCACTATGCCTTTCCATTTCACCTTTACCAGTAAATTCTACAGTTACTTAGTATCATCACCACAATGAAAATTGCCTTCACGACAAGCGATCGCGTCCATATAAATTCCCACTTTGGTTGGGCAAGAGAGATTGATGTTTACGATGTCTCTCCAAAGGGTTATAACTTCTTAGAAACTCTTAAATTTGATGGCGACTTAAAGCAAGATGGAAACGACGACAAGTTAGTCCCTAAAGTAGATGCATTGAGCGATTGTACCATCGTTTATGTATCCGCTATCGGTGGGATTGCGGCAGCTCGTTTGATTAAAAAAAGCGTCACCCCCGTAAAAGCAAAATCAGAAAAAGACGAAATTATCACCGTCTTAAATAAATTAGTGCAAACTCTCAAGGGTAATCCCCCCCCTTGGTTACGTAAAGCTTTGAAAAAAGACCAAGGAACTTTGTTAGAAGCAGAATTGGAGGATTAGTACCCCATGACTAACACTAACAACGTTAATAATACCGCTACAAACGAAGTAGTAAATTCTCCTTTTCTCAAAGCGATAATCCAACAAATTCGCGGTCAGGATGTTTATGGTGTTTACCGCAGTTGGTCTGATGAGTTAATTTTAAAACCTTACGTGGTAAGCAAAAAGAAGAAACGAGAAATTTCTGTGGAAGGAGAAGTGGATCCGGTTACAGTAGGGCGAATTATAGCTTTTTATCGGGCTGTAGCAGCTTGTATTGAACAAGAAACCGGTCTTTTATCACAAGTAGTCCTTGACTTGAATCATGAGGGTTTTGGCTGGGCATTAGTATTTTCTGGTCGTTTATTACTATCAGTAAAAACTATCAGGGATGCCCATAGATTTGGGTTTGAATCTTTAGAAAAGGTTGCCGAAGAAGGAGAAAAGTTCGTTCAAAAAGGAACTGATTTGGCTAAACGTTTTCCAGAGGTAGGAAAGCTTTAAGTTCGAAAACAGGGTTTTTTAATATGAAAATTGGGCGTTGCATAAGTGCGGGATGAATTAGCGTTTGAAACCATTGAGAAATCGTTGAAAATTTAGTGAAATCATCCCCTGATTCAGCAACGCCGAAAATTGATACTAGAAACCTGGTTTATCTGTCTAGCAGCCCAATCCAAAATCTAAAATTGTATGACTCAAACAGAGCAAACCAATATTGAAGAGCTAAAGACAAAAATCAAAAAGCTTAACAGTAAAGCAGGTCAGATGAAAATGGATCTGCATGACTTAGCAGAGGGATTACCAACTGATTATAAAACTCTAATGCAAGTTGCCCAAGCGACATATGACATTTACGAACAGTTGGATCAACTCAAGCAGCAGCTAAAAAAGATGGAGCAGGGAAAATGACTTGGGATGTAGATAAATTTAAACAAATTGTAGATGCAGAAGAATATTTTGATTTCTTTGAAATGCCCTACGAACAAGAAATTGTAAATGTTAACCGTCTGCATATATTGAAAAAGTTTTCCCAGTATTTAGAAGAGATTGATGAGAAATATTCTGACTTAAATTTGTCAGATAAACTTACCCATTATCGTGAAGCTTTAGCCAAAGCATATCAAGTTTTTGTTGAATCAACACCCCACGAACAAAAGTTGTTTAAGGTGTTTAATGATAAGCCGAAAAATGTAGTCAAGCTGACAGAAATAACATCTGATTAGGAGGTAAAAAGTGGTTAACCTAACGCCTACCGAGTTAGAACGTTATCGTCGTCAAATTATGCTCCCCAATTTTGGTGAGCTAGCACAGAAGCGACTGAAGTCAGCGACGGTTCTGGTTACTGGTGTGGGAGGACTAGGAGGTACGGCAGCACTCTACCTAGCGGTAGCAGGTGTGGGACGGCTAATCCTAGCTCGAGGTGGCGATTTGCGACTTGATGATATGAATCGCCAGATTCTGATGACAGACGATTGGGTAGGCAAACCCAGAGTTTTTAAAGCTAAGGAAACTCTCGAAGCCATCAATCCTGATGTCCAGATAGAAGCAGTTCATAAATACATCTCCTCTGAAAATGTGGATTCCCTTGTGCAGTCAGCCGATATGGCTTTAGATTGTGCCCACAATTTTGAGGAACGCAATTTATTGAATGAGGCTTGCGTACGCCGTCGTAAGCCAATGGTAGAAGCAGCAATGGATGGCATGGAGGCTTACCTGACTACAATTATTCCGGGAGTAACTCCTTGTTTATCTTGCCTATTTCCAGAAAAACCTGATTGGGATCGACGGGGTTTTTCTGTTCTGGGTGCGGTCTCGGGGACATTAGCTTGTTTAACAGCCATGGAAGCAATTAAGCTGATTACCGGCTTTAGTCAACCTTTATTGTCCCAATTATTGACCATCGATTTATCCCGGATGGAATTTGCCAAGCGCCGTTCTCAACGCGATCGCTCTTGCCCTGTTTGTGGTAATAGTGCTCCCTGGAGATATGCCCAATCCAATCCCATGGAAGAAACAACTAGCAATTGCTCTCAATAATTATTAATCTGGTTAAGCCTTGGTTGTGCGCTGATTATTTTTGCTTTGCCATCAACCATCACATTGGGAATTTTGAATTTTGGATTGTAGATTTTAGATTTTGCAGAAAGTTTGTGGGGATAGTTTTCGTTCACAAAACTTTTCAAGACAGATCCTTAGATTGAATTTCCACAAATTTAAATCATTTTTCCCATTGGTATTAATTCACTATTCATCATCACCAAGATTCAGGAGGTCGAATGACTGTTACTTTGACAGAAAAAGCAGAATCTCGTCTGCAAGCATTTCTAGCGAATTCTGCAAATGGTGCTAATGACAAAACTAAGGGCATCCGCATCTCTGTTAAAGATGGTGGTTGCAGTGGCTATGAGTATGGCATGGATATCACCAGTAAACCGAAACCTGATGATTTGGTGTTCGAACAAGGTCAGGTGACACTTTATATTGAACCCAAAAGTGCTCCTTTACTGGAAGGAGTAGTGATTGATTTTGTTGATGGTGTGATGGATAGCGGTTTTAAATTTACTAACCCCAATGCTACTGATACCTGCGGTTGCGGCAAATCATTTAAAACCAGTGATTGCAATTCCCCAGGTGTACCCTGCAAATAAAGTTACCTGTGCAATTATGCATTTACCAACCTAAAAACTATTAGCTCGATCCAACCTAACTCTAAGTTTGAGGAGAATCGGAACAATGGCAACTTATCAAGTCAGACTCATTAGTAAAAAAGAGAATCTAGACACCACTATTGAGGTAGATGAAGAAACTAACATCGTAGATGCAGCAGAAGAACAAGGTATTCATTTACCCTCCTCTTGCTGTGCCGGTTCTTGCTCTAGTTGTGTTGGTAAGGTGGTTGAGGGCGAAATCGATCAATCTGACCAAAACTTCTTAGATGATGAGCAGGTAGAAAAGGGGTTTGCTCTACTTTGTGTTACCTATGCACGTTCTAATTGCACAATTAAAACTCATCAGGAAGCCTACCTTATTTAATTTTTTTATTTCTGCCCTTAACCAATAGTATTAAAGTCGTAGTTGATGATTAACTACGACTTGTTTCTATTTTCAATTAGGATTCATAGACTATGAGAAGGAACAAGGGGCTGGAGGCTACACAATAATTTTTATAGAGACTCTATAAGTGAGTTGAAGGCTTTTATATCACAATAGGATAATAGAAGTGCCTTTATTCAGGACTAGTTCAGGGTTCACTAAATAAAACTATAATTATGTCGCAATCAGTAAATAATCTCGAAAACAATCCATCCTTTGAACGTGATTGGCATGCTTACTATAGTGCAGTTAAGGGTCGCCCACCAAGGGATACTCTACTCACAGCTTTAGCAAACTTTGATAAGGAAATTTCTGATAGTGATAGTAGCAGATTTGCAATTGATTTAGGATGTGGAAATGGCCGAGATACCGTAGAAATGTTACATCGTGGCTGGCGGGTATTAGCAATTGATGGGGAACAAGAAGGGATTAATCGTTTGTTAAGTAATCCAAATATTGATCGCCAACAATTAGAAACTGACCTGATGAAATTTGAAAGTTTGGTGCTGCCGAAATCCGTAGACTTAATTAATGCAAGTTTTTCCTTACCCTTTTGCCAACCTCCCTATTTCCCCAGGCTTTGGGATACAATTGTTGCGTCTCTGCGATCTGGTGGGCGTTTCTGTGGGCAATTATTTGGCGATCGCGATTCATGGTCGATTGATTCTTCTGCAAATTATCATACTCGCCAAGAGATAGAAGATTTATTGCAATATTTTGTAATTGAAATGTTAGAGGAAGAAGAACATCCAGGTAAAACTGCACTGGATGAGGAAAAATACTGGCACATTTTTCAGATAGTGGCTCGCAAACAATAAAATATGGTGCTACGCGCCAGTCAAGGATAAAATGTAAAAAATATTACTAATGGAATAGGTTAGGGCTTTAAATGATGCCCTAACCTATTCCATTAGTACTGTATTCAGCCCAGAATTGATGATAAGTAATCAGATAATACAAATATCTGTACCCGACATTTATAAGGAGAGAGTTTATTTTTTCTTTAAATAACTTATATAGGAATTTTGTCGATATTTACTGACTGCTTTACCTCAAGATTAATTCAGGGTAAGCGCATCTAATTTTGTAGTAAAACTTACAGATTGTTGTACATAATTGTGGAGTATGTCTTGATTGTCAAGTGCGAACGCCAACGCCCTTTGGGGGGTACTGGAGGGGCTTCCCCAGTTCCTGGAACACTCGTGGGGGGCGTTGCATAATAGAGGGATGAATTGAGGTGTTCTACTGTGCATTGTCCATACTGCAAGTCTACGAGGATTAGAAAAAATGGAAAACGTCGAGGTAAACAAAATCACATTTGTGTAAATTGCGAACGCCAATTTATAGATATCTATAATCCACCAAAAGGATACTCAAATGAGATCAAACAATAATGCTTAAAAAAAAGCATAGGTTAATGGCTCGGGATTTAGGGCTATTGAACGCCAAAAAGGAGTTCATCACACAACCATAATTAGTTGGGTAAAACAAGTTGGTGAAAAATTGCCAGATGCACCATCAATACAGGATATCCCAGAAGTTGCAGAACTGGACGAATTAGAAACTTTCGTCGGTTAAAAAAAAACAAAATTTGTTTGTGGACAGCAGTAGAGCATTTCCGCGAAGGAATTTTAGCTTGGGTACTGGGAGACCATAGTGCAGAAACCTTTCAACCTTTGTGGGATATTGTCTACCTCTGGAAGTGCTATTTTTATGTCACAGATGGATGGAAAGTTTACGCCAGTTTTGTTGAACCAGGAGACCATATTATTAGCAAAACAATGACCAGAGTAGAAGGGGAAAACACACGTTTACGTCATTATCTCCCACGTCTACATCGAAAAAAATGATGCTACTCTAAATCCGTAGATATGGTTAAGCACTCTATTCGATTGTTACTTCATTACTTTAAGTATAGAGAAATACCTGTATTTGGTTGATTCATCCCGCAAATATGTAACGCCCGATTTCTCAATGGTTTCAAACGCTAATTCATCCCGCACTTATGCAACGCCTCATCCTAGACTTTACGGACAAGTGAAAAATTGGTTTGAGCAACAGTTATCTCAAGGCTTTAAAGGTATTATCCATAGTTATGATAAACGGGTAGAGAAAGGTCATCATCGTACTGAAAAACGTCAAATTTGGTGTGTTCCTATTTCTCAACAGCAAACTTTGCATAACCAAGACAATTGGGTTGGTCTTAAATGGGTTGTCATGGTTGTGCGGGTCATCTTTGGAATCAAACAACCCGTGAAGTTCAGTTTTATCTAACTAGTTT
>CBZS010000574.1 GCA_000613065.1 Richelia intracellularis
GATTTACACACATCACATTTTAAGACTTATAACATTTTGTTACACATAAAATCTAATCAGAGAAGCAAGATGGAATTTTTTGGATAATTTGGATAAATTCAGGCTCTCCCTCCCATAGGAACAAATAATAAATAATCATTTGTCGAATGGTTAAAGTAAGCATCAAATAATAATAACCATACTTATTGCTTATACTAATTACATGTATTGCCTTGTATTATTTAAGACTAAAAGATAATTTCTCATACAATTGACAAAATGTGAACGCTCTCATAAGGATGTGTTACCAATAAGTTGCTGGATATAATTTCGTATGTATTGACTAAATAGAGCCAGAAAATTTTCACGTTTTAGAACAAATAAAGGCTGAATTAAAAATTAAGGGGATAGGTATTAGGTGCTAGGCGTGATGCAAGAATAACTTGGGTGGGAAGCAGCACCCGGATTTCTCACAAGTAAGAAAAAAACACTTGGATGAGCCATATTTAGGATAAATTAATTGGCACATTGTCAAATTCCTTGCAGATGACAAGGACTACAAAGTAAAAACAGAGTAGAAAAAAGAGATATAAAATACATTCAAATTGAAATATACTTAAACCCGAACAAAATAGTGATAAAAATTGACACACCAACTTGTTGGGTTAAATCAAGTAAATTAACCCAGCAGGACAGTTATTTCAAATCAGAGAGCGCTATATCAGTTTCATCTTTACACCAAGCCATTATCTCTTCTCTGGAATAAGCACTATCCCCACGGATAAGAATTTTCACCTTTTTCCATGGAGAGCGTATTATTTTTATTACTCTTTGTAATTCTTCTAACCCCCATGGTGCCGGGTCTAAGTTGGATGCACGAAGTTTTGCAGCAAGTAAATGTTTACCACAAAAAATATAAAGGGGAGCATAACAATATCCTTTGTAATACGGATTAAAGAATGTTTGTTCTTAATGACCATGAACTAAATTATCCGTCACATCTAAATCTATTATTATCTGTCGCGGTGGCTGATGATAAGATTCTAAAAATAGCTCAACTAAAAGTGTTTCTATCGCCTTAGCATCATAGTCAATACGATGATACCGACTATTTTCTCTTGAAGATACGTCTTCTGGACAATGTTCGAGACGATTTAAGGTGCTTTTCCCCGCCAAAGTCGTTAATTCTTGTTCTGAGTTAATAACCTTTCCTACCGCAAGTGCGAATATTGGAGCGTGACGTAGAATTTCATGGTCATTTATGTCTTCATTCCCCATGATTAAGCCATATATATATCCTTTGCTTTGTGCAATTAAGTTATGAACTGGATATAAAACTTTATTGGGGTCTCGGTAATCTTTGAAACATCTTGCAAATCGTGATGTTATTTATCTTTTTCTGTCTAGTTCCGCAATTAATGTTAACTAACCCTGCATCCGATGTTACAGGCTCTCCCTTTAAATTGACTACAACTGGACATGACTTCACCTGTCCAAATACAAACTGTTCCGGTATAGAATGATTTTTATTTGGGGTCATCCTTTAAACTGCTGAGATTCTTTTGCAATATACATACATTTTGGCAGTTTTAGACCCCTCTTTTTTCAATCTTGGTGAGAAATCCGAGTTTAGCTAAATCCTTGTTTCTGTACAAGTGCAAATAAGAGGATAATTGAAAATCGTCAAAATTGATACTAGTAATTGTGGCGTTGCATAAGTGCGGGATGATTTCACTCAATTTTCAACGATTTATCAATGGTTTCAAACGCTAATTCATCCCGCACTTATGCAACGCCGTAATTGTTCTAATTCGGGATTTTCATCAGAATTAATCAAGATAAAGGTTGTAAAAATCTTTATGGACATATTCAGTACAGAATTGCACCAATGCTGGAATTATACCAATTTGAACTATCTCAGTATTCAGAAAAAAGTACGTTTAATCCTGGATTAT
>CBZS010000575.1 GCA_000613065.1 Richelia intracellularis
AGAGAGCAAGGCTACCAAGCTAAGGGGGGTCAAATAGTAGATGCCACAGTGATTTCAGTTCCCAAGCAGCATAATACTAAGGAAGAGAAGCAAAAACTTGCCCAAGGAGAAATTCCCGAAAGGTGGCAGCAAAAGCCTCATAGCTTGTTCTAGAAGGATAGGGATGATCCCTGGAGAAAAAAGAATGGTCAGAGTTACTTTGGTTATAAAAACCACATCAGTATCGATGTGGAGTACGGTTTTATTCGTCGCTATCAAGTCACGGATGCCTCAGTGGATGATTCCCAAGTGTTAGGGGCACTGTTGAATGAGCAAAACCAGGGGGAAGAGGTTTGGGCTGATAGTGCCTATGGTAGTGAATCTATTGAATAGATTCTACAGATTTTACAATTCCTCAGTCACATTGATGAACGAGCCTACGGCAATCATCCATTGACTGCAAAACACAAAGAAGATAGTCGAGAGCGTTCTCAAGTCAGAGCAAAGGTCGAACACGTTTTTGGTCACTGGGTTAATGAGATGGCAGGCAAGTTAATGGGTTCCATTGGTAAGCAGTCAGTCAAGGCAACTCTTCTAGTGAAGAATTTAGTCTAGAACTTGAATTGAACCCACTAATAGCAGACAGTAATAATATGCCTGTTGAGTAAGAGGGGTTATATCATCTGATGGCTGGACGTATTGAAGGACTGAGTAATTTGGAGTGGTCTTTGTTTGAGGATATTTTTCCGAAACCGCCAGAGAAACGCGAACGAGGAATGCCACATTATTGATTTCGTTATGTACTCAATACGTTACTGTATATATTGATAACAGGGTGTCGTTGGTGTGACGTTCCAAAAGGAGAAATATGGTCATCAAAGAGATCTGCACATCGATGCCTCAAACCTTGGCAGTTGGACGGGAGGTTAGAGGCTTTCAACCAGGAATATTGGAGATTGGACAAGAGAAAGGGTTAATCAACTGGAGTCATGGCGCGGTGGACGGGTCTTTTTCCCCCTGGGAAGGGCGGTGGTGATGGTGTTGCTTACGGTGGAAAA
Source organism: Richelia intracellularis (assembly GCA_000613065.1). Lineage (GTDB taxonomy): Bacteria > Cyanobacteriota > Cyanobacteriia > Cyanobacteriales > Nostocaceae > Richelia > Richelia intracellularis_B. The sequence goes on from CBZS010000575.1 coordinate 1,038, forward strand.
AGAAAGGGTATTTTAATACACACTCTTACTGAAGACTCAGGAATGCCTTTATCCAATGGCACCACACCTGCCAATGGTAGTGAAACAGATCAGGTGATACCACTTCTAGACAGTGTAAAGGTTAAGACCAACAAACGCGGTAGACCCCATAAACCCCTGAAAGTGCTTGCTGCTGAAAAAGCCTACGATTCGAAAGATAAGGGCGCTGCTTTACCTAGACGTGGTATTCGGCCGCAATGGCCCAAGCGGGTTTGGAAGACAAAGAAGAACAAGGGCAGACCCATTAAAATTTCCGTCCCATGTGACAACAAGAACGTTGTTTCCCATGGTTAAAAAAAAAATATCGTCGTCTTGTTTGTTGTCACATGGGAAAGAATTTCAGCTTGTTTTGATGCTTTTTTGTTTCTTGTAACAATCCATATTTGGATTAACAAAATTATATTAGTGGGATAGATTCATATATTACTTGCGCGTAATATCATCCAAACCTCTAGATTTAAGCATATTCTCTCGACGCTTACGGGCAATTTCTTGTAAATCAATAATCCGATCCGTTTCATCTACAATTTCACCAGTCAAAACCTCTAACACATCTTCCAAAGTAACAACACCAGACACACTGCCATACTCATCTAGTACCACTACCAAATGTTCACGGTTTTCCTGAAAATTTTTGAGTAATTTATCTAAACGGACCATTTCTGGCACAAAATGTACGGGGCGAATCAACGTAGCGACTTGTTGCTCATATTTTCCTTGAATGAGTGCAGTGAGTAACTCATGTTTGAGCGCCAAACCCAGTACTTGTTCCAAGGAATCCTGAACTACCAAAATCCGGCTATGTTGTGAATAAATAATACTTTGCTCAACTTCTCCCAAAGTAAAATCACCGTGGAGATAAGTGATAGTAATTCTCGGAGACATCACGTCAGCAGCAGTCAAATCATTTAACTGAAATACTCGTTGAATCATCTCCGCTTCATCATCTTCAATTACTCCCTCTTGATAACCAATAGTAGCGAGGAAGCGAATTTCTGCTTCATTGGTGGTGGGAATTTTTTTGCTTCGGGTAAAAGGGAGAGTAATTTTTTCTACTAACCATACCAAGGGGCTAAACACCACTGTCAGGAAGCGTACTGGTAAAGAAAACATCAAAGCAATGGGTTGAGCATACCGCTCCCCGATAGTTTTCGGAACGATTTCACCAAAAATAATAATTAAGAACGTCATTATTCCGGTGACAACACCCAACCATGCTTGTCCCAAAACCTTATCAGCAAGAATACCAATTACAGCAGCACCAACTATATTAAAAATATTATTGAGAATTACAATAGTAGCTATCGGTCGATTCATATTTTTACGAATCCCTAGCAGCGCTTCCGCTCCTGGTTTTTGTGACTGTGCCAATTGTTGGACTTTAATTCTGGGAACTGAAAATAAAGCTGTTTCTGCCATGGCACAAGTTGCAGAACCCAAAATTATGGTAAGTGCGGTGATTAGGAGTTCTATCATACTCAGTATGGTGAGTTCTTAATAGGGAATAGACAACTTCAACAATCAGTCTCATTCATCTTAATTATCTTGGAGTTGATATATCGACAAATTTAAGTTGTAGCGCAGGGAAAACCAGTAAAAATTTGCCTACCTTTCCGATGATACCAGTTACAGAAGCTAGAGTGTAAGTAAATATATCAAGTTGTCAAAAAGCCCAAGGAATACAAATGCAAAGCGACAACTCATTACTGAGAATCATAATTGGCGTTGCTGAATCAGGGGATGATTTCACTAAATTTTCAACGATTTCTCAATGGTTTCAAACCCTAATTCATCCCCTGATTCAGCAACGCCTAATAATTGTATAGTTTTAGACAATATTTTGGTGCTTTGTCTAAGTATATATTTGTAGGATATTGCATGGGAGGAAAAATTATTTAGCGAACGCCATATTACTCTTTACACAAATTTACACAAATTGTCTCACATTTAGTTGGAAAATGTCAGTCTACACTAGGATTTATTAAGGAGCATATACAGGTAGGAGATTGTATGATGAAGATTGTATCTACAAAAATATTTCTACCTAGGGTTTGCTGAAAAAAGAGAAAAAGTAGTTGCTGTGGAAATATCAGACCAGAGAAATATATTTAGATGCAAGAAAAAAGGAGAGAATAGCACAAAACCCATGCATAACAATACCAGTAACAATACTGGTGTTATTAGTACTTATGTACAGGAAATCAGAGCAAACTCAAATTTCAGCATCAAAGTTCCTTCTGCCATTTGAGGGGAAGTTGTCTTGTGAAAATAGGTGGGTAATTATGGCTGATTTGATACCCTGGCAAGAATTTGAAGATGAATATGCGAGCCTTTTCTCCGAAGAAATGAGGGCACCATCAAAGTCATTTAGCATGGCATTAGGTGCATTAATAATCAAAGAAAAATTGAGGATAAGCGATAGGAAAACAGTAGAACAAATAAAAGAGAACCCTTATCTACATTTATCTACATTACTTTATAGGAATGTCATATTATATTAATGAAGCACCATTTGATGTATAGATTATAGTACATTTTCGTGAAATAATCAGTGCCAATGTGGTGAATAAAGTCAATCAGATGATGGAAAAAAAAATACAAGAGGCGACCTTTGAGGAAGCAGACGAAAAAAAGAAACACAAAAGGTTTTAGAACCAAAAAATAGAGGTAAATTAATATTAGATGCGACTTGTGCGCCAATTGATATTAGCTATCCAACAGATTTAGGCATCTTAAATAAAGCCAGAAAACAAACAGAAAGAATTATAGATTCTCTTTCTGAACAGATAAAGGGAAGATTAGATAAAAAGCCAAGGACTTATCGAAAATTGGCAAGAAAAGACTATATAGTAGTGGCAAAAAAAAGTCATCTTCGGCATAAACAAAGAAGTAAAGCCATAAAAAGACAACTTCAATATATTAAAATAAACCTATCTCATATTCAGGGTCTAATCAGTTTAGGAGCAACATTATCAGCTCTAACCAAAAGACAATAAGGCACCTCGCTCAATCAAGTCTTAGGTAATCTGACGGGGTTGGAAGAACTACAAGAAAGTGAAGTTGGGCAAAAAATAGCTCAACTTCACTTTCTTGTTTAAATCTGGCTTAAGAGAGCCAATTTAGACGCAACTATCCCACAGCTTTAGGATTTTGATTCTCCCAAAATGCATAACGTTTGAAGAGTTTATCCCACTAATATATTTTTTTTTATCCAAATATGGATTGTTGCAAGAGACAAAAAAGCATCAAATCAAGCTGAAATTCTTTCCCATGTGACAACAAACAAGACGACGATATTTTTTTTTACCATGGGGAACAATGTTCTTGTTGTCACATGGGACGGAAATTTTAATGGGTCTGCCCTTGTTCTTCTTTGTCTTCCAAACCCGCTTGGGCCATTGCGGCCGAATACCACCTCTAGGTAAAGCAGCGCGGTTATCCTTAGAATCGTAGGCTTTTTCAGCAGGAAGCACTTTCAGGGGTTTACGGGGTCTACCGCGTTTGTTGGTCTTAACCTTTACACTGTCTAGAAGTGGTATCACCTGATCTGTTTCACTACCATTGGTAGGTGTGGTGCGATTGGATAAAGGCATTCCTGATCCTTCAGTAAGAGTGTGTATTAAAATACCCTTTACTTCTCCACCGTAAGCAACACCATCACCACCGCCCTTTCCAGGGGGGAAAAGACCCGTCCACCGCGCCATAACTCCAGTTGATTAACCCTTTCTCTTG
>CBZS010000576.1 GCA_000613065.1 Richelia intracellularis
AGTTAGTGCAGTTAGAAAAGTTAACTAGTAGCGAACATAGATTAGTTGTGCACTGTGAAGATGTGCAAGACAAAGATTCCCAAGCTCAAATAACCTTAGATATTAGTACGGTAGAGCTTTTTGATTTAGTGGAAGCGGTAGATCAGTTTTTTGCTGATAGTCAAACATTACCAGAGTTATCTCTGGAATTACAGCCAGTTTCCAAGCGATATGGTGGTGCAACACAAGTATTGCTTAAACAAGCAGTTCCTGCAAGTGTGGGTGTTGCTAGTTTAGCTGCGGCTGGGGTAGCTTTTGG
>CBZS010000577.1 GCA_000613065.1 Richelia intracellularis
TTTCATGTTCGTGTTTAGCAAATAATGCAATCGCTTCAATCCCATTCTTTGCAGTTAATGCTTGGTAATTATAAGTTTATAGAGTATTTTTAGTAATTTCTAAAATGTTCGTCTCATCATCCACCACTAAAATTAATTCTTCACTACCTTGTGGTGGTTCTAGCTCTGAAAATCTTGTTTCCTGTGTACCTTCAACTGCAGGTAAATACACCTTAAAGCAAGTACTCTTGGCAACCTCACTATGTACATCTATAAAACCACCATGGCTTTTGATAATACCTAATGCTGTAGAGAGACCTAATCCTGTACCCTTTCCCAACTCTTTAGTAGTAAAAAAAGGTTCAAAAATATTTTCTAAAATTTCCGTTTCAATCCCACACCCAGTATCTGAAATTGTCACCATTACATACGAACCAGGATGGGCATATAAGTGCATGTTGGCATAGTTTTCATCAATAAAAACATTAGCGATCGCTAGAGTGAGTGTACCACCACTTACCATGGCATCCCTAGCATTTAAACATAGATTCATCAACACCTGATGTATTTGAGTTGCATCAGCGGAAACCAACCACAAGTCCTTACTAGAAATATCCATACAAATCTCAATAGATTTGGGAACGGTTTGTCTGGCGACTCTAGCTACTTCCACTAACAAATGTCCTACCTGTAAAGTCGTGTGCAAACTTTCCGCACCCCTAGCAAAGGAGAGAATTTGTTTAATTAAATCGCTACCCCGCTTACAGTTATCTAGAGCTATTTTCAATAATCCTTGAGTATTTTCATCAATAAAAGGTAACTTTAAGGGTAATAATTGAGTTACTGCCAAAATTGGTGTGAGAATATTATTTAAATCATGGGCAATACCACTTGCCAGAGTTCCAATGCTTTGCAGACGTTGGGTACGTAGAAATTGAGCTTCTAATTGCTTTTTTTCTGTAATATCTGTAGCAACAGTCAAAATCGATTCAGGATTACCTTGTTCGTCTCTAATTATATTCCATCTGGCTTCAACAACGATTTTGCGTTCATCCTTGCGGTACTGATATAATTCTCCATGCCATACACCATGTTTTAATACCTTCCTCAAAGCCAACTCAAACTGCGGTAAACTGCTGTCATCATACAAAAGCTGACGGACATTTTCACCCTGAATTTGGCTTGGTTCCCAACCATAAATCCTTTGCCCTCCCTGATTACAAAATATAATTTTTCCATCAAACCTCAAAACTATAATTGCATCTGTCGTAGCATCAATGAAATTAGCTTGCTCTCGGAGTTTTTGCTCAGCAAGTTGACGTAAACTTCTTTCTTTGTATATATCCCCCAAATCCCGTATTACCCATAAAAAGCTAGAGTATTCTTCTTGGAGGACAGAAATTGAAGACTCTACATGAATCTTCTCTC
>CBZS010000578.1 GCA_000613065.1 Richelia intracellularis
ATAACATATCATTACGTAGAAGTCCAAAGAAAAAATTATCTGTCTAAAATATTCTCAAGGAAGCTCAGTCAAAGATAATAGCGAGCCACATACCGATTAATACCTACAAGTAAAACTCCTATGCATCACTCTTCTCTATATTCTGACGATTTACCTCTTTATCAAATTTCCCTTCGGGATCAGTTACTACTAAGACAACTAGAAGAATCCATCAGCAAAAAGTTTTTTCAAGCCTGCGATTGTATTTCTCGTAGTTTACTTACCAGTTGTCATTGGTATTTTTCTACTAATACAGGTGTATTAGCGCTAGAAATTGTTTGTCATAATCACGAAAGTTATTGGTTTGTACAGCACGCATTATTCCAACTTGGCATGACCTTAACCCGATTTTCAACAAGGCCAAAATCAATATTCATCCACCCCAAGGTGAAGGAGAACCATGGAGTATGAAAGTCAATACTACTCCTGAATCTTCATAAGAAATAGATAGTGAACTCATGGTAATTCACTATCTAAACTATAGCTTGTTTCTCTATTTATCCTTTCTCTATTATACAACCGGATTGTGTTGATTTAGATATCAATAAATCCGGCTTGTAATCCATAGGTAAGACATCAACTTTGTATAACATATAAACTGTATTTTTTGCCTGGTAATCTTAAAATTGTCCCATATAGCTCCTCCATGAGTGATTTATAAATAATCACAATCTATACAATATAAATAAATTTTATGCCTATTGGGAAAAGAATTGCGGTACAGAATGAATCTATGGGGGGGAGAGAAAAGCTACCCAAAAAATTAAATTTTATATATCGCAAATACTTTTTTATTGGAAATTAATTATTGATTTTAGTGATAGTAATATTTGCTGTAGTAATCATTAAAACTATTGTTATGATCATTGATTAGCATTCCAAAAATATTAGCCCTCGACATCCTTAAATTATCTATAGTTTGCTGGATTGCCTCACGATCAGTTTTTTCCATTCGAGTCACCAAAACAATACCATCTGTATTTGGCGTTAACAAACTAGCATCAGCAAGACCAAAAATGGGAAGAGTATCATATATAACTAAATCATAGTCATGTTTAAATTCTTTCATTAACCCCCTCATCTTTTCTGATGTCAATAATTTAGTTGGATCGGGTGGCCGCTGTCCAGCAGTCATGATAGAAAAATTACGGCTAGGCATCTGCTGAATTAACTGCTGCTTGTGAGGTGTATTACTGGAAATAAGATTTATTAATCCCCAGATATTTTTTACTAGAGAAATGTTGTGGATGTTGGGCTGACGTAAATCTGTATCAACTAAAAATACCTTTTTACCCATAGCTGCCGCAATTTGTTCTAAGTAGAAAGAAATCGTAGATTTCCCGTCTCCAGGCATAGCTGATGTCATGACAAAAGAGCGCATGGGGTGATAGCTACTGAGTAATTGAATATTAGTATGAAGTAGCCGGAATGATTCTAAAAATTGTGGAAACTGACAAAAATCATTGTTTTCTCCTAAATAGCGGTCGCTGTTATCAATAGCTGTCATTCACGGAATTTATTGAGACAGCAATTCTGCTGCACTCTTGGGCGATATTTTTACTCTGAAAGGAGTAGACAACCCAACAATTGTGCGTTCGTTTTTACTGATTGGCTTTTGCAGTTCTTTTTCTAGAGGAATAGTTCCTAATAAGGGTAGCTTTAATTTTTGCTTAATTTCTTCTAGAGAATGGTAAGTATTGTCCAACTTATCAATCAACAAAGTACTACCAATTCCTAATAATGCACTCGCTATCAATCATAGTATTAGGCTTCTTTGAATATTTGCAGATATTGGATTTTCTAGTACAGTTTCGGCTTGTACTAATAGCCAAGGTAATTCTGTTTGTGCAGCCTCGATTTGCAAATTCTCACGGTTAGTTACAAATCTTTGTAGACTATCCTGAGCAACCTTTAATTGTTGTTGTAATTGCGTATACCTACGTGCTAATACTCGTAGATTCTTAAACTGCGCTTGGAGTTGTGCTTCCGATTGTGCCAAGGTTTGACTACGTTCTTGTAGAGTCCTAACTTCAGTTGCCACTTCTGCGAATCTTAACCCTAGTGATCTATTTGCCTCTTGGCTTAAAATAGGCAATAGTTTATCCCTCTTCTCTTTCAATGTTTGCATGGAAGGACTTTCTCCCAAAAAGCGAGTAGATTCTGCTGCAATCTGTGCCTCTAAGTCCCTCACCTTAGTTACTAATCCTTGGTATACAAAAGCATTATTGAGTATGCCTAAAGCCCCCTCATCTCCCTGTAATCTATTGAAGTTAGCTCTAGCATTTGCTTATTGTTGGTTTACGGCTACTCGTTGTTCCGATAACAACTTTAATTGCTGATTAATTTGTTGTCCGTGAGTTTCAGTATTGATAAAATTATTTTTGCGTTGAAATATTTCTAGTTCATTTTGTAAACGTTCAAATCTATCCTTGATAGTAGGTAATTGTTGATATACAAATATTAAACCCTGGCGTAGCTTAGTTTGGCGTTTTTCTAAACTATAGTTGAGATAAGACTTAGATATCTGCTGTAATACAACTTCAATATTTTTCGGATTTTGGCTACGATAACGGACTTATATTAATTTAGTATCTCCCAAACGAATAATAGTTAAATTGCTCAATAGAGTTTCATAATCAATTTCTGGGTAGCTAACCTGTAATAGGTTAACAATATCCTTCATAATTTCAGGACTATTGAAAACCTGAATTTGAGACTGATAATCTAAGCCCTTCTTACCTAATAGGCTAGAGTG
>CBZS010000579.1 GCA_000613065.1 Richelia intracellularis
AGGGAGTGCTGTTTTCTATAATTCTCAGCATATGCCTTGTGAGCTTTTTTATGATACCTCCCACCTTTTAAAACATCCTCTTACAAACATTAAATTGTTATTCTTCAC
>CBZS010000580.1 GCA_000613065.1 Richelia intracellularis
CAGCAACGCCGAATAGGGAATTTGATGCAATTTGCAATCTTGGGTAAATTGACTTTTGTCATGATACTATCCCACTAATATCAGAAGTGATAATATGCCTCTTGAGTCAGTAGGGCTTATA
>CBZS010000581.1 GCA_000613065.1 Richelia intracellularis
AGCAACGAGGATAATATTCGGATCTACCCAACCACTACGATAATCGACAAAACGACGTACCAAAGGGGTTAGAAACCAAATCCACCAAGTAAAGCCTAAATAGAGAAGTGGGTAACGCCAGTATAAAAATAAACCAACAATGAATGCAGTCAAAGGGAAAGCTGGGCGAATAATACTACCAGTAGCAACAACAGTACAAGCAGTGGTTAAGAAAATTAGCGCGCCAATCGCCAACCACCCTAAAGTAGATTGTTGCTGAGGATAAACCTTGATATTGGGGTAATGGGGAGAAACAGCCATGCAATTTTAGATTTTTTTTCTGCTTGACACTTTTAAGTTGATGAAATTACATTCAATTTCTATTTGATTCAGTAGAAAAAACGTAGTTTCTCTATTGGGGTTGATTTGTGTTGAAGTCAGACTAACCAAGCATTGTAGTATTACTGAATTGGCGTTCTAGTGCTGCCTGGTATGGGATATGGACTATCCCACTGTTTCCAAGTACACCAGCCCCACCAACGTCCCTCCATGGAAGCTAACCACTTCCTTGTAGCCAAACTTCCTTCAATAAGAAGTAAACGGAACCATTGCACCAAGCCCAGAGCATCCCGAGTTCCCACCAGCACAGCCCAAATTACAAATACTAACCTTTGCACAGGAGAAAAATACTCCAACAACCCCAGAGTTTCGTTATGAACAGCGTTAATAAAAGCTAATTGATGAAATTGCTGTCTTTTATCTTCATCAAAACGCTTTGCTGGATAGTGATTTACCTTTATTTGAGGATCGTAAACTAACTTCCAACCTAATTTTTTTAACGCCAAACAAAATGCTAGCTCAAAGTGTACTTGTGCTCCCGTACCATGCATCCTCTGATCAAAACTTAAATCAGAAATAGCACAACTACGAAAACTCATATTAACACCCTTAAGGACATCCACCTCCCTGACTTTCCCTATACCCAAGTGATGATTCCCAATCACCCGTCCAAACCATTGCACCTTTCCTACTGTGTTGCGAAAACCATCTTCCAGTTGATTGTGTTGGTAAATCCAATCCCTTCCCCCCACAGCGCCAATTGAACTATCATGGCAAAAGCGATCGCTAATTTTGGCTAACCAAGTGGGATGAGGTGCAGCATCATCATCGGTAATAGAGACAATATGACCATTAACTACTGCCAATCCGGCGTTGAGTGCGGCTACTACCCCAGGAGCAGATACTGTCACAACCTCTAATGGTAAAGTTCCAGGATCGAATTCTGACAGAAATTTCCAGGTTTCTTTATCTGTATCCCTAACTACTAAAATTACTTGAGTCGGTGGCTTAGTTTGAGCTTGAATTGCTAACAAACAACAGGATAAATCTAGAGGACGACGATAAGTCGGAATCAGAACTGTGTTTTCCATTGGTGATTCAACTCCTCAAATAAATTTAAATAGGTTCGCGCCATATTTTTCCAGCTATTTGCCTCAGCTACAATCCGCGCTGCTTTTCCCATACTTTTCATCAGAGAGGGACGATTAACTAAAAATGACATGGCTGAACTCAGACTTTGAATATCATTACAATCAGATAAAACTATCCCTGAACCGGGAGTGACTAATTCCGCACCTCCGGTAGTATTCGCTGTAATGACTGGTAATCCTGAAGCCATAGCTTCTAATAGAACTAGGGTGCAAGCTTCGTAACGAGAAGGGAAAACAAACACATCAGCTGCCCGCATAATTGCGGCTATATCCCGACGGTAGCCGAGAAAATGTACTCTTCCTCCTAAACCTAGGGATGTTGCTAATCCAGGGAAAGGACTACCTTCTGTATTACCTACTACTGCTAAATGCAGATTGGGGACTTGGAGCAAAGCATGGAAGATGGTATCTAAGTTTTTTCTGGATGTGCGAATATCTCCAGCAAATAGGGCTAAATTTATATCTTCAGGTAAACCTAATTGGGTGCGAGAACTGTTACCAGGGGTAAATTCTTGTAAATCGACTCCATTAGTAATGGTGCGGATTTTAGTCGCTGGTATACCAAGAGTTACCAATTCCTGTTTGACTTTTTCTGATACAGCTACAATTAATCGTGCTTGTTGAAAAGATTGTTGTTCCCAAATAGCATTTGCAGCAGTATATAGCCATTGGTAAGCACCATATAAATCATGACGGGTGCGAGAAATATGAGCAGGTGATTGTAACCAAGAACTGTGGACAAAATGTACTGCATTCATATCGGCTTGAGCATTTGTGATGGCACCATTGACTTTGATTACATCAAAAATATTCCTATTTTTATGCAGCCATGTAGCACTTTGTTGAGTGAAAACTAAATTTCTTAGTAGTTCGGTGGGAATAGATTTTACTGGGATATAAATACATTTTAATCCCGGATATTCCTTTATCTCTGGTGCAATTTCGCTAGCTAATAAAGTTATTTCATAACCTCGATTTGCAGCAGCTTTAAATATTTCATAATTAACTCTCCCTTGTCCATCTCCTTTTTTAAATTTATGATTGACAATACATATTTTCATTTTCTTTGAGAAATAAATAGTAATCTCATCTATCTATAAGAGCCTAGTAGTTGATTGGTAATGCTTTGGGGGATGTAACTCAGAATCAAAGTTACCAAATTGCGGAGATTAAAATTATGTGCTTTAATTACCTTCCAAATATAGGGACGAGCTTCTTTAATATGTCCTATTCTGAGTAATCCGATGGCTAAAGTTGTGTGAGATTCTAGATATTTTTTTTGAAAATGGGAATGAAATTTTTGCATTTTTTCATCCTCTAAAAACTGTTGGTAACAAAAAAGTTCACTTTTGGCTTTGCGGATTTTGGCTTCAGCATCTCGTTTACCACTCTGCATGGTATCTGTATATAAATGTTCCCTATATTTAGTTAATCTTTGAGGAAGATAATAAGCTCCATAATCAGAAATACAACATAAATAGGTTAAATATAAATCCCACATTCCTCCTACTTCTGTAGGAATTGTATCCCAATTAATCAATTCTCTACGAATCATACAAGCTGCTGCAGTGGGAATAGATTTATTGATTAATCCAAGCTCAATAAAGGGTTTATAAATACCTTCCTTTAGTAGATTTCTTTGATATGCTTTGCTATATCTTTCTGTTGCGACAGTATCAATATCACCTTCACTATCAATAATTAATTGATCGCAGAAAGCAAGAATAAAATTATCATTGTTTTCTAAAATGGGAACTAATTTTTTCAAAAAATCAGGTTCCCAAAGATCATCATCATGTAAGCTAGCAATATATTTACCTTTTGCCATCTTTAAAGCATGAATCTGATTGGCAAACATACCAATATTTTTTGGATGTTGCCAATATTTAATTCTGGGGTCTAGAAATGATTCTACTATTTCTTGAGTATCGTCAATACTACAATTATCCGAAATAATAACTTCAATATTGCGGTAAGTTTGTTTTACTGCACTATCAATCGCTTGTTGTAGGTAATAGCAGCGATTATAAGTAGGAATAATTATACTAACTAATGGCTTTTTTTTCTCTAGATTTTTTAACATTTTTTGCTATTTACCTGAAGATAAATTAACCCAATAAACCAGACTTATTGCATTATTAAATTGAATTAATTCTTTCAAATGCGGGCTACATTTCATACTGAGTTTTGTGATATTGCCAAAGCTTACCTCGTAATTTGAGCAATTCTTGATAAGTACCTTGTTCAACAATTCTTCCATGCTCTAAAACGACGACTTTATCAGCCTTCGCAATAGTAGATAAACGATGAGCGATCGCAATTACTGTTCTCCCCACAGCAAGTTTTTCCAATGATTCCTGAATGAGTTTCTCTGTCATCGAATCTAATGCACTGGTAGCTTCATCCAAAATCAGAATATCGGGATTCTTAAGTAAAGCACGAGCGATGGCAATTCTTTGTCGTTGTCCACCAGATAAACGCACACCGCGATCGCCTAAAATGCTATTAAAGCCTTCTGGCATTTCTTGAATAAAATCAATGGCATTGGCTAATTTAGCAACTTTTTTAATTTCTACTTCAGTTGCTCCCTCTGTTCCATACCCAATATTATTCCATACTGAATCGTTAAAAATAAATGTGTCCTGGCTAACAACTGCTATTTTGCTACGTAGGGAATTGAGTTCTAATTGTTGAATATCTATCCCATCCACCGAAATAATTCCATCGGTAACATCATAAAAACGCGGAATTAGATCAACTAAAGTTGTTTTTCCGGCACCAGTTCCACCTACCAGTGCAGTTATTTTTCCCCGTTCAATACTTAAGGTAATATTTTGTAAAACTAACTCTCTCTTATCATAACCAAAGTCAACGGAGATTAAATCAATCCCTTTTTTTAAACCAGGAAAAGAGACAGTACCATTTTGGAAATAAACTTTATTATCTGTTCGTAGTAGTTCCTGAATATTGTGAATTGAGCCTTGGAGTGTACTAATAAAAGCCATAGTTGCATTGACATCTTGCATAATCGGAACCAAGCGGAATAGAACAAAGAAAAATGTCAGCAATGAAGCTACTTGTAAACTACCAACTACGACATATCTACTAAAAGCCACAATGATCATACTCACAAGTACGGTAGTTGCTACCCCTTCCGCAAATGGCTTGATTAATGTCCAAGTCCGAGCAACTTTTTTAGAAGCACGGACTACATTCTCACTGGCTTGATAATAACGTTGACGTTCAAAATCTTGGGTTGTAAATGCATGGACGGTACGAATAGCTTGAATAAATTCGATAGCAGTAGATGTAAACTCACCATTAGCTGTTGACAAGCCAAAACTTTTCTCTCTAATTTTGGCATTTAATGTTTTAAACCCTGCACCTAACAAAGAAAATAGTAATACTGAAACTATTGTTAGCTGCCAGGAAATAATTAACATAGATGTCAAATATACAATAGTAGTCAGCCCCCTGGTAACTAAAAATGATAAGCCACTAAAACCCTGCTTTATCCTTTCTATCTCCGTTGTGAGAGTATTAACTATCTCACTAGAACGGTTTTTATTAAAATAACTTAGAGGGAGAGATTGTAACTGTTCAAATATTTGTTTCCGTAAGCGATCACCAAGATTTAACTGGGCTAATTCCGTATTTAGTTGTGCTAAATAATTAAATACGGCACGGATCCAAGTCGTAAACAAAATAAGAATTGATATTCGATATAAACGGCTAATAGCTGATGCATTAATGCCTAGAAAGAAGGTGTCAAACCATTCTATACCTATTTGAAAAGGCTCGGAATTAGGAGTAGTTAACTTTTGCAAAAAAGGTAAAAGTAAGCCAATACTAGCTCCTTCAAATATAGCTGCAAGTGTGGAAAAGACTAAAGCAAAAACTGCAACTCGCCAAAAATATCTAAATTCTCTAAGAATTAGATAATTCTTTTGCCATATTTTTGTAGTTTTCAAAACATTACTACAAGCTTTAGGTAGGGCTTTATCAATTTTTATATACATATTGCTTAACCATATTTTTATTGCTTCAATATATCAGCGTTATTTATTTCTTCGATATTTTTTACTATGAATGGTTATATCATTTAATTATTCCAATGGGAATAAATACTTATCAATGCAGGCATTTTATTTAGCTGTTTCTGCTGTTTAAAAGTTAGTTTAGCTGCATCTTTTATAGTCAAACTATTATAACCAAATAAAAGCATTTCTCCCCGAATAACATTTAGTAATTCTGGAATTCTATCAAATGCATATTTTTGTATTATTTCCCTCGCACTCATATTTATATCACTATTATCATCTATAAAACTGATATTTTTGAAGTTAAACCTTATCCTTTTGAATAATTTACCGCGTCTTCCTACACACCATTCATAATTAATTGCTAACTGATGGGAATAAAACTTTATCCACAAAATTAGAGTTAAGATTAATGGCATTAATAATACCAACAAAACACAAGCTAAAAAACTATTAATTAATTGTTGTATCGCATTGAAAAATAAATTAGAATTGTCTCCTTTAGGGATATAGAAATATATTGGTTTATTCGCTGCTTCACAGGCATTTATCCAGAATATTAATTGTTCTATTCCTACCTGTGGATCAATGCGTATTAAAGAAACGGGAGAGTTGCATAAACAATCTATTAAAGTTTTCTCTTCACTTAAAACATAAATATATTTCTTCTGGCGGTAATTGACGGGTTTAATTAATAATTGATTTCTCCGCCATAGAAGTTGACAATAAAGTGCTCGCTCATGTTGATCGTTTTGATAAAAATTGCTTTGTTTAGGAAAAGAATCAATGATTGATGTTGTCATTGTTTTTGTGTTAATGAAGCGATGTTGAGTTAACTGCAATCACCAATATATATACTATTTTGGAAACATACAGTTTCAAGTGTAATTCCTTTTATAAAGGAAGATATCTACTAGGATATAAGAGAGAACCATTGATAAATCATAATTATCTAAATCTTTACAGACTCTTTAAAGAGACAATTGTCTTAGGATAAGTATTAATAAATAATGTTTTAATACACGAAAATAATGTTTTTTGTTTCGATTAAAACAGATAAAAATATTTCCTTAATACAGATAATTAATGAATAATAATCCAAAAACCTTCGGGATAATAGGTATTTTATTCTACCTTTTATCCTCTAACATATTTAATTATTGTAAAATCAACTTAGATGTGTAGGGATAACCATCCTCAGATACTGTTTATCATTTAGTAAACCGCTTTAATATTGCTCCAATTATTTTTCCACTGCTGGTTGTAGTGCTAATGGATGACGTTGAGTATAAGGAACATAACTATAGTTCACATTAGAAGTTCCATTGGCTACCACACCAATCAAATTTAAACGACTTAACATCCCTGTTGCTTGGACTAGCTGAGTACGACTAACCTTACCCATACTGGCTATCATCACCACACTTTGACAACAAGAAGCAGTTAATATTGCATCCACTAAACCCAAAACAGGAGAACCATCAACAATGACTAAATCATAATTTTCCTGAAATTCTGCCATTAGTTGCTTCATCCGAGGCGAACTTAATAAATGAGCAGGATCTGTGGGAATAGGTCCTGCAGTTAAAATATCAATATAAGATGAGCCAGAAGAAGGAATGCTAATTTGGCTTGGTGATGTTACTTCTGTACTTAATAAAGTTGAAAGTCCTTGCTCGTTGGGCAATTCTAACTGTTTATGCAAACTAGGAAAACGCAGATTTGCATCAATAAGTAAAACTTTTTTATGTAAACGAGCTGCGCTCATGGCTAATCCCAAAGCCATAGCTGATTTTCCTGGATCCTCAATGGCTGCGGTAATCATTAAAGATTTAGAGTTAGAACCAAGACTGATCATCTCAATATTTTTATAAAGCAAATCCAAGGACTCCCAACGGGGAGTAGATTGCAACACTTGAACTGTTTGGGATGTTTTGTCTGAGGATTCATCACCAGTTAGTCGCGCCAGTGAATCTCGAGACTCGGTAAGGGGCATTGTAGGTATTGTCCCCAATACTGGTATGGAAATATTCGTTTCTATCTCTGCTGTAGTCCGCACAGCATCATCAGACGCATCTCTGATAAAAGCAACTATGGTTCCTAAAACTAATCCTACCACTCCTCCTAATAAAAGATTTTGCCGCAGCTTGGGGCCTATTTTTACCCCCAGCAGTGGTTCTTCTACAACTTGCCAATCAAATCCTCCCTTAGAAAGTTCCTGTCTAAGTTCTTGCTCTGCTTGCAAAAGTTGTTTTAATCTATCCCGGCTTAATTTTACTTGGGGACTTAATTTACTATACTCAGCCAAAATGCTGGGGAATTGTTTTATTTGTACCCGCAAAGATTGTTCTTTTTTGACTAAACCTTCATCTTTTGCCCGTAGAGCTAATATATTGGTTTGGGTTTCCACCAATTCCTTAGCAAGGTTAAGATCAATTTCACCCAATTGTCCTTGTTCCAGGATATCTCCCTGAGAAGTTTTGGTATTTGTTCCTCCTAAAGTCCGAGAAACTTCTTTTTGCAATAGTTTTACCTGACTATCCCTTTGTTGAATCAGCTTAGTTACTTGGGGAGTACCATCTGTAAAGCGCAATCTTTCCTGAGCTAAAGTCAATTCTGTTTTTTGTATTTCATTGAGTAAGGCTTGGTAACGAGTAGATTGGCTTAAACGAGAAGAAACCAGAGCATTTTGAGGCGTACGTTTTAGCTGTTCTTGTAAAGAATTATAACGAGCGATCGCTTCTTCATATTCAGAACGAGTAGCTCGTCGTTTTTCCTGAATTTGATTGAGAGATGTTTCTAAAGCTTCTGCTTGGGATTCTGGATTAATTAAATTTCGATTTCTACGGAATTTTTGCAAGTTAGCTTCTGCAATTCTCACCTCATTATTTACTTGTTTTAATTGTTCTCGAATAACTTTTAAACCTTTTTTTAGCCTATCTTCTTGCTGTTGTTTGTTATACTGAAGATAAACTTTGCGTAGAGCTTCTAGGACTTTCTGAGTTTTAATTGGATCTTTACCAGTATATTCTGCCAAAAATATTTTTGTTGCCACCTTATCTTCTTGATCTTTGATTTGAGTTAAAACAAAAGAACGCTGCATTTGTTTTAAGGTCATATGAGGATAATCATCTTGCAATAGGTTAATTGCTTTTTGGATTAATCCAGAAGTCCGCATTAAGTTCAATTGGGTAACTGTATCAACCACAAAATAAGAATCAGTAAATTCCTTTTGATTTCCAAATCCCTCTTGCTGGTTTTTCCCTTGATAATTAGACTCCACCAGAATTTGCATGGAGCTTTTATAAGTAGGTTTTGTGAATAAAGTCATTACAGCGGCAATTCCAATGGAAGCAGTTAATACAACTAACAACCAAGGTAATCTACGCATTAAAACAGCAAATAATTGTCCATAACCAGGCTCTTTGTCTAATTCTGGATTCATCTGAGCATTAAAATTTGTTTGAAGCACTTTTTATCTCTCAATCACTAATAATTTATGGCTGTTTTATCGACAAGCTTCTGTAATTACTTGTTCTACTTTTTGAAAAAATGTTTCTTCGGAAAAATTAACCACAGCATGATTACGAATTCGCTGATAATTCCAGTGAGTTTCTTTACCTTTTAATAAAGCATCTTGGAGAGAGTCAGGAGTTTGTCTAGAAAATAAAATTCCTGTTTTCTCTGGTATTTGAGTATCTAAAATACCACCTGATCCATAGGCAATTACTGGTGTTCCACTGGCATTAGCCTCGATAGGAACTAACCCATAATCTTCTAGTGCTGCAACAATTACAGATTTAGCATGGGCAAATAATTGGGTACGTTTATCATCGGTAGTATGCCCTAAAAATTCAATATTTCCTAATGCCTTTGATTGTAATCTTTCCCTTTCTGGTCCATTCCCAGATATTAATAGTCGCCAACCCAACCAATTAAAAGCCTCAACAATAATATCAAGCTTTTTATAACTAATCATTCTAGCTGCTGCTAAATAATAATCATCTTTTCTGCTGGAAAATATAAATTTATTTGTATCAATAGGAAAGTTTATGACAATAGCCGCCTTACCATAAATATTTTGTATTCTTTCAGCAACAACATGGGAATTAGCAATATATAAGTCAGGCTCTTGAGAATATTTAAAATCTACTGTCCTCATTGACGTAAATATTTTATTAATCAGGGGAGCAAAAGACTTGTAATCTTTATATTCTCGTAAATATGTTTCGGTATCCCATAAAAATCTTGTCACATTATGACAAAAACAAATATGGCGTGCTCCTGCTTTTTTTTTAACAGATTTAGCGAAGCTGGCACTACTGCTAAGAATTAAATCATAATCCTGTAAATTGAGTGAACGGAATGCAGGAAAATACAATGGTGCAATTAATCTAAAGTATTTTATTGCCCCAGGAATTTTTTGTAAAAAGGTAGTATTAACTAATCGATTACTTAAATCGATAGTATGTTCTGGAGCATATAAAGATGTAAAAATATCTGCTTGTGGATAACGCTTACAAAGCAATTCAAACACCCGCTCCGCCCCTCCTCGCTGCGTTAAGTAATCATGGACTAGAGCTATTTTCATGATATTTTTCTTAGGTTGGTCTGAAGTTGATGAAAAAACTCAATATTATGAGTTAATAGAAATTTTTGTAGAAAAATATATGTCTTAACTAGCTATATTTGGCAATTTTGCTAAAAAATAGATTACAGACAATATCCAATACAAACCTAACCCTGGAATTATATTTATAAATTTAATCAATGAATTGGAACTCATTTTTCTAGGCAACAATCATACTAAATAGTTGAATAATTATGTGTTCAGAAATTACATTCATGAGCGAAGTCTTTATTCCATGATATTTTTGGCAGCAAAAGATCCAAACAGCAGCAAGTCGCGAATTGAGATTAGAACATAATTATCTCGACTCACGACTAGCTGAAAAATAGGGATCAATTATGACCAAAAAGACCTATATTTGCTACCCGGCACCAACTAAGGTTTTGCTGGGATAAAAATATGCACTTTGTTCATTACGTAAGCGATCGCAAAGTCTATCGGTAGGTAGTTCCACATCATCATAAGTAATTGCACTATCTTTGGTGATATCCCGCTTCAAACGACATCCTGCGGCTAAACCCATGGGTAATAGATTTTGCTGATGAGCTATATCTGCATTTTCACACTGTCCATAGGTCATATAGTAGCCAATCGGGTCGATAGTTTCCCCTGCTTTCAGGTTGATTTTTGCTGTAGTTACAACATCAACCATGGGTGCGTCTAAGGGTGCAAGTACATAATCTTTAAAGAGCACTGCACGGGCTACAGATATAGGTACTTCAAAGTGACAAAGGTGATAAGGAGTATAGAAACTATAGAGAGGACCTTCACCTAATTTATATAAGTTTAAATAGTGACATTGTTGAGGATCATCATGGGTGGCAAATACAAACACCCCCGGACTTGGTTGAGCCCCAACTACGTAATCAACAATACCTCCCCATTCCTTGAGTTGTTCCGCGTCATACATTTGAGTTAACTCATCCACATGACCCTTAAACTCATACCCTAACATCCCCCGACGAGCCACTTTCATCCCTGTCCCATTGGCAACTATCGCTTGTTCAAAGGAAATTTTTGTCCCATCGGCGAAACTTGTCACCATGTGGGCTTTTTGACCCCATTTTTTTGCAAATGCAGCTTGGGTAGTAGGATTACGATAAGGGTCTTGTAATCCTTTGATATTACCGCATAGTAAAGGCGTTAAACCAATACTTTTGACAAAGCGGTAGAGATTCATTTGTACCCCTGGTTGATCGCCATCACAGGCTGTCAACACCACCCCTGCTTTATCTGCATAAATTTTCAGAATTGGTCCGATGGTACCATCAAGCTCCGCATTCATCATCACAATATGCTTGCGGTAAGCAATCCCCTCCATCACTACTTGAGCCCCAAATTCTACTGCACCAGTAACTTCAATTAAGGCATCAACCTCAGCCACATGACACAACAACATGGGGTCTTCTGTGACCGCATATTTACCAGTAGCGATCGCAGCAGATAATTCTTTGACTGTATTAACAACCTGTACATCTTTTACCCCTGCTTGTACATAAGCTTGACGGGCTGGATCTATATTCCGGTTGGCAATAGCTACTAATTCCATCCCTGGAACAGAATTAATAATTTGATTTGCAATCCCTTTACCCATGAACCCAGCACCAATCATCCCCACCTTGATTGGTCTACCAGACTCAGCACGGTCTTGTAAAGCGCGATCAACAAAAATCATGACTCAACTCCCCACAAATTTATTTTTAGATATTGGATTAATATTTCTCCCTTTGTCGCCATCTTATTCACCTGGGATAGCCACTACCTACACTCATCATTCGCAACAAGGGCCAATTACTATCTTTTTGAGAAATTTCCGTTACTTCTATAGGCCATTTGATATTAAAGAAAGGGTCGTCATAACGTAAACCCCTTTCATATCCTGGCTGATAAAATTCACCCACTTGATAAACTACCTCACTATGATCGGTAAGTGCTTGATAACCATGAGCAAACATTTCCGGTACATATAAAGCGCGGTGATTCTCAGCAGATAGCTCAACTCCCACATAAGAGAGGAATGTGGGAGATTCAGGACGCATATCGATGATTACATCATAAATAGCTCCGCGAACACAACGAACTAGTTTAGTCTCTGAAACTGGAGGAATTTGATAATGCATACCCCGCAGGGTACCCTTTTTATAGTTATAAGATGTATTGCATTGAGCCACTACAGGTTTTAAACCATGCGCTTCAAACTCCTCACCACAGAAAGTACGTGCAAAAAAACCTCTGTGATCTGGTCTTCTATCTAAGTCAATAATAAATGCGCCTTGAAGAGTTGTTTCAGTGAATATCATGAATAATTAATTTTTTAATTATTAGGATGGTTTAATGAGTACAATCGGCGTTGCTTAATCAGGGGATAATTTCACTAAATTTTCAACTATTTTTCAATGGTTTCAAACATTAATTCATCCCGCCGTTATGCAAAACCTGAGTACAATCTACTCCTATAACTAGTAATTGATTACTGTTTAATTATGGTGTTTATATAGATACACTTTACTTTTTCATTACAGAAACTTTAATAATTGCCTTTCATTTTCACGAACATTAGAGATAAATTTCACATCATAAGATACAATTATTCAGCAAAAACTTCCTAGAAGATAGTTCAGCTTATACTGTGAAAATTTAAGCTTTTATATAGCTTGTTCCAAACTCAAAGCTGCACATTCTTTCCGGAATGACTCGGAGAGTCGGTGTAAAAATGTTTATTGGATTTATAAAATGTAGTATACCAACACCGATTGGTGACAATTTAAGCTTGCATCGCAGTTGTCAATGGGGTTTGAGGAGATCCTTGAAAGAAAAATTCAGGGGTTCCTCGCTGTTGTTCAGGAAAAGGGGCAACAATCAATTTTATGTTAGATTTTCGTTTCCGTTTAACAATTCCTAAATCCTGATTTTTCCGAGCAGCAAAATATTTCACAGGGTCAGAAGCTAGACTTTTTGGTATGCCACGGAAAAATGAGAAAGCCCACGATAAATCATTTCGAATGAGATGCTATCGAAGGGTAAAGAAAGTTCATCCGCTACGGCATCCCCTAAATCTATCAATACGACATAAAAGAACCGGCATTGGATAAGTGCGGGATGAATTAGCGTTTGAAACCATTGATAAATCCTTGAAAATTTAGTGAAATGATCCCGCACTTATCCAACGCCAATTATATTAGTGGGATAGATTCATGGTCATAATCCACATTCCGCAGGTGCGATCGCAAAATGTTGTATTTTTGAAATATGAGTTTTTCAGAATCACAAATCAAAGTACAAGATATCGAGCACTTAGGCATAGTGGTAGGGATTATTGATGAAATGAGTTTGGTTGATTTGTTCAACCAACTCCTTGGAACTCATACCCAATAAAGAATCAGGGCAGGCCAAGTGGTGACAGCAATGATTCTCAATGGCTTAGGCTTTATCAGTGCACCACTATATTTATTTGAGAAGTTCTTTTAAGGGATTGCAACGGAACATTTATTGGCAGAGGGAATACAACCAGAACATTTGAACCATGAACCCTTGGGCAGAGTCTTAGACAAAGTATATGATGCAGGATTAACGGAAATTTTTATCCGAGTCCCACTATCAGTAGCAGATAGATTTGGAGGGAAAATGGACAGCTTCCACTTGGATTCAAGTTCATTTCATGTACATGGGGATTACGGAACTGGTACTGATGATGAAGCATCAGCACAATCAGGATTAATTACAATTACATATGGTTATTCTAGAGACCAACGACCAGATTTGAAACAATTTATCCTTGACTTGATGTGGAGTGGTAATGGAGATATTCCTTTATATTGAAGAGTTGGACATGGTCATGAAGTCGATTCTGGCATGGTTGGAACACTTATGGCATATTTCCACAAACAATGGCAAATTGATGCTTTATTGTTGCGGATGCAGCCCTTTACACTCAAGAGAATTTGCAGATGATAGTCTCATTCAGATGGGTATTTCGAGTTCCTGGAACCCTAACTGCCGCAAAATAACTATTAGAAAAGAACAGTATTGATGCATTTGTACCTAGTAAAATCCCAGGATATCGTATTGCCCCCTGTTGTAATGATTATGGTGGTGTGCGACAACGGTGGCTAGTTATAGAAAGTGAAGCCCGTAAAGAATGTGACTTAAAATAACTGGAAAAACAAACGTCTGACCAAAAAATATACCCAGGCACAATCCCAACTACGAAAATTGTGTCAACAGGAATTTGCATGTGCCGATGATGCATTCAACGCAGCCAAATTACTTGAGAGTCAGTTGCCATTTCATCAACTTGCAAATATTATCTTCTTTGCTAACTAACCTGCGCAATGTGGGTCATAAAGAATGCTGTGGTATCCGTAAAGTCAAACCACTACCTCGCAAACTTGCAACTGTTGATGCTTCGATTACTGGACAACGCAAATATCAAAATCCTGCAAACCGGGTTAGGGTTCCCGTAATTCAAATAGATACCCCTTTTTGCACTAGTGATCGCAACTCAATTAAGTTTAACCCTTTAAGCAAGTGCACTTCTGCTCAAGTATGGCAATATATCCACGCTAACGAAGTTCCTTACAACTATTTACACAGTAAAGGTTTCACAACCAATGCGAGTGAACCTTGCACCAGAGCTATTTTACCCAATCAGCACGAACCTCTTGGTCGTTGGTGGTGGGAAGAGCTGCTGATAAAGAATGTGGTTTCCACTAAATCAATCTAACACAAGAAAACAACTAATTTGTCCCACAATGATGGATTTGTGGACATGTAGCAATGCTATGTCTTCACAGAGCAAGCTAATTTATGTTGTCGTTCAAAGTATTTTATCACCATCTATATTCAACTAGTCAAAAAAATGAAATTAGATGGCAATCCATGGCGTAAATCTGCCAAAGTTTTGAATAATCTTCAGGAATTAAATTTATTGGGAAAAATAGACGAAATTATTGCCGCAGTTCAACGTCAAGCATCAAGTGAAGGATTTAATTTAGCAAATAAATATCAAGTAGAGTCAGCACCTTTTTGTTTTGTTAATCACGATGAAGGATTGACTCGCGTATATACAGCATATCATCCCTTCATCAAAAATCTTTGTCACATATCTTTTTCAGAGGCAGAATAAATTGCATAAATAATGGCTCAAAATCCAGACTTAGATTAGATCTAATTTTAATAGAGACGTAATACAGCATATTTTAGGTAAATTTACTACATTTTTTTATGTTTCAAAATATCATAAATTAATTTAGATTTAACGGATTATATATTACGTATCCACATAAAAAAAATAATTATACCATTTTCCTGTAAAGATGCACATAACTCATTAAAAAAAAACCTTATATATAGGTATTAGTTATATGCGAAATGATAAAATATTAGTGCTATTATTTATTACAAGTAAAATTAATGGCAAATTTACCTCAAAAATTTAATTCAGAAGTCGTCAATACATTAACATCTAACGGTATCGCCGCAGGAATATTGCTAAATTATGGACTAACTGTTTTAGCCGAATCTTTACAAAAAATACCATCCCTCTCCCTTTTTAGTTCATTAATTCTGGCAAGACTCTTAGGAATTTTAGTTAAAAATATCACCGGAGTACCGAAATTTTTCCAGCCGAAAATTACATTTTCTCAAAAGCGCATCCTCAGACTTTCAATTATCTTATTAGGGCTAAGACTGAGTCTACCTCAAGTATTTGCATTTGGTCCTATTGGATTAGGAATTGTCTTAGCTACTTTGGTTAGTACATTTATTTTTACCTGTTCGTTCGGAAGAGAATTAGGAGTAAATTAAAAACTGACAGAATTAATTGCAGCAGGTACTTCAATTTCCGGTACTTCCGCAATAGTTCCTACAAACGGAGTGGTTGAAAGTAAGGATGAAGATGTAACTTATGCAGTGGCAATAGTACCAAAAATTGTTACTATTTCTATGTTGCTTTATCCATTATTACCTGTGAGATTTGATATCACATCTCAAGAAATTTGAATTTGGTGCGGTGTTTCAATTAATGGAAGTGCTCAGGTAATTACAGCCGCATTTAAAGGCGGAGAACTTAGTGGTGAATTAGCTACAGTTGCTAAGTTATCAATAGTAATATTTTTAGTACCAATAGTTTTCAGTCTGGGGTTTTTATCCAAAAATCCAACTCAATCATCACAGAAAACCAAGTTAAGCAAGTTACCGCTCCCATGGTTTGTTTTGGGATTCATTGCCTTGATGTTATTGAATAGCTTCAATATTTTTCCTAATGCATTGAAAGCATCTGTAATAGATGTAAAGCACTGTTTACAAGCAATTTCCATGGCTGGAATGGTTTTCAATACTAGTCTATTTGAAATTAAAAAAACTGGTATAAAACCTCTATCTTTAGGTGCTGCGGCATGCTTATTCATATCTGTATTGAGTTTTTGTCTTATCAAGTTATTCTACTAGACAAGGAGAATTAAATTCATGAACTATTGCAACAAATAAAGGGAACATAGGTTTCAACACCAATTACTTACATCTACCAAAAAAGAAAGGTATATCAATTAAACAAGGGGAATTACAATCAGGGTAAGCGCATCTAATTTTTTAGTGAAAATTACAGATTGTTGTACATAATTGTGAACTATGTCTTGATTGTCAAGTGCGAACGCCTCCGCTTTGGGCGGGTACTGGAGGGGCATCAAGACCTTGAGTACCCGCCCAATAAACACTCATACCCCCACCTGGCACTCCCCTACGCCATCCAATCTTCCCCAGTTGCTGGAACACTCGTGGGGCAAAAAAATGGACATTTAAGTATTAAAGAACTTAAGTAGTATGCTAAGGACGCAAAGGGTCTATCTGAACTGAACGGCTTAGTCTAATGGTATCTCTGACAAGAAGGCTTGCGCCTACGGGTTTCAAATTTTCAAAACCAAAGATTAAAAGCTCAAAAAATTTGAGTATAGCCAATGCCACTGCATTCACAGAAAAAATGTCATTAGTTTTTAGTGAGATAGAAGACCCACCTGTAGAAAGAACCCCTGTCCATTTCTTAACAGATATTTTAATCATTGGAATACTATCAGTGATTCCAGGAGGTAAGGGATGGGAGGACATGGAAAATTATGGATTGAGTAAATACGACTGGTTGGAGCGGTTTTTAGCTTTAACAGAGGGCATGCCAAGTGCAGATACCTTTCGACGGGTGTTTGAACCCATTAACCCAAAAGTATTTGAGCGATGCTTTCGACGTTGGGTAGAATCAATAGTTGAAGCCCCAGGAGCACAGATAATTCCCATTGATGGTAACACCCTCAAAGGTTCCTATGATAGAGAACAGGGTAAATCAGCGTTACATCTAGTTAGTGCATGGTCGATTGATTTATCGTCTTGTTTTAGGACAAGTAAAACAAGACGATAAATCAATGGAATGAAATTACAGCAATCCCTGCATTATTGGAATTATTAGACATGGCTGGATGTATTATTACCATTGATGCCATGGGTACCCAAACAGCAATTGCATCCCAAATATTTAATGCAAAAGCAGATTATGTTTTAGCACTCAAAGGTAATGATCCTACACTTTACGGGCAAGTTAAAAATTGGTTTGAGCAACAGTTATATCAAGGCTTTAAAGGTATTATCCATAGTTATGATAAACGGGTAGAGAAAGGTCATAATCGTACTGAAAAACGTCAAATTTGGTGTGTTCCTATTTCTCAACTGCAAACTTTGCATAACCAAGACAATTGGGTTGGTCTTAAATGGGTTGTCATGGTTGTGCGGGTACCACATGTTTGGAATCAAACAAGCCGTGAAGTTCAGTTTTATCTAACTAGTTTAAATTGTGTTCCTCGTAACTTAGGACAAGTGATTCGTCTTCATTGGGGTGTGGAAAATGGGTTGCATTGGACTTTAGATGTCACTTTTTCTGAAGATGGTTGTGGTGTCCGTACTGGTCATGCTCCACAAAACTTAGCACTTCTGCGGCGAATAGGTCTTAATGCTTTAAACCTAGAGCAATCTTTGAAAGGTAGTAATCGCCAAAAATCTAATCCAGCCGCTATGGATAATAATTATATGCTGACTGTTCTTACTGCTTGTTTATCCCAACATGATGAGACCTGTAAACCCGCTTGTCAATAGAATTTGAGATGCGCTTACCCTGGAATTACAATGAAGAAAGTATTATTGAGTTTTTGGGGGCGTTGCTGAATCAGGGGATGATTTCACTAAATTTTCAACGATTTCTCAATGGGTTCAAATGCTAATTCATCCCGCACTTATGCAACGCCGTATTTTTCATATATAGTGTTGCTAGACTATGAGATGATTTCATCCAATTTTCAAAGATTTTTCCGAGGTTTCAAACACCAATTCATCTCTCCACTTATGCAATGCCTAATATACTCCACCTAAATACCCAAACTATGAAAACATAAAAATCGTTACGTTACCGTATCTAGCAAGAGTAGCTCAAAGCCTGCCTGAAAATATACGGGTATCAGTAATGCCATACGAAAGTATTTTTGCGAAGATTGTAGTGCGTAGCGAAACTAGCCCATGGCTAGTTGTATTCTTGACTTTAACCAAGAAATACAGCTTTAAATTTAGATGATAAATTCCCCTATGCAATTAAATTCTTTTCTTAGTCCCCATGAGAATATCTCATCAAAAGACTATAATTCTTCCCCTGGTTTAGAAGAAGGAGAGATAGATACAAAAACAACCCTTAGAACACGTAGCCAAAGTTCTAGCACCCAGTTAGTCGTGCCAGAAAATGCTTCGTCCTTGGGATATATTAATTCGCAAGCACGACAAAGAACTGAGGAATTACGGGAATTACTATTAACTCACTCCCACGAGCGCCAATTAGTCGTCTTACAAGATTTTCCCGATCCTGATGCCTTGTCTTCAGCTTGGACTTACCAACTAATTGCTCAACAGTATGATATCAAATCTGATATCATCTACGCTGGAACCCTGAGCCATCAAGAAAATATTGCTCTCGTTAGACTAACAGAACTACCAGCCCAACGCTGGACTTTGCCAGTATTAAAAAGTAAAGATATATCATCCTATCAAGGTTTTGTACTGATTGATAACCAAGGCACCACTAGTCAACTGATGCCAGTATTAGAACAGGCTAGTATCCCATTAATTGCAGTTATAGATCACCATAATTTACAAGGAGATTTTAACTGTGAGTTCGTAGATATCCGTCCTTCCATAAGAGCTACAGCAACAATTTTAACCCAGTATTTACAGGCAGGACTATTACCTCTAGATAGCAGCGTTAGCCATCATGTAAAATGCGCTACAGCATTAATGCATGGTTTATACTCAGACACAAACCGCTTAATGCAAGCCAAAGAAGAGGACTTCATGGCAGCAGCTTACCTGAGTAAATTTTATGACGCTCAAGTACTGAAAGCAATCCTCCAGGCAAATCGTTCCAAGCTAGTCATGGATGTGATTGAGCGCTCGCTAAAAAATCGCATCGTCCAAAATAACTTTTCCATTGCTGGTGTAGGTTATCTACGCTACGATGACCGGGATGCCATTCCCCAAGCGGCAGATTTTCTCGTGACTGAAGAAAATGTACATACCGCCGTAGTTTATGGTATTGTCCATGATGAGGATGATGAATTGGAAATTGTCATTGGCTCTTTGAGAACCACAAAACTTACCTTGGATCCAGATGAATTTATCAAAGAGGCCTTTGGTCAAGATAGTAGTGGGCGCTTCTTTGGTGGAGGACGCACCGGTGCAGGAGGGTTTGAAATACCCATGGGTTTTTTATCGGGAAGCAATGAAAACTCTAGTTATGTAAAAATGAAATGGGAAGTATTTGATTCTCAGATTAAGCAAAAGCTTCTGAAATTGGTAAATCCTAAAGACAACCCGATTTAGATACACCCGATGGGTGATGAATGAAGAGTTAAGCGTTGCCGATTAATTCACGATTCAGAACTCAATTCTTCAGAACCAGGAAGCAGCACTCAGATAACAATACTGTGAAATTGTACTTAATTCGTCGCGGTTTTGCACAGGAAGGAACCAATGACATAAAAGATGCGGAACGAAGCCTGACCAAAGAGGGACGGCAAAAAACAGAAAAAGTTGCCGAGAGATTGTTA
Source organism: Richelia intracellularis (assembly GCA_000613065.1). Lineage (GTDB taxonomy): Bacteria > Cyanobacteriota > Cyanobacteriia > Cyanobacteriales > Nostocaceae > Richelia > Richelia intracellularis_B. Next base: position 20,267 of record CBZS010000581.1, read on the forward strand.
AACTTAGGTCTCAACTTTTAATTAATTGCCACTAGTCCCTTTGTAAGAGGGCGACAAACTGCGGAAATTCTGCAAACAGTTGGACTGAGTTCCCAGATGGAAGAATCTGCTCACCTAGATGCCGATGGCAGCCTTAGTAATTGGTTCGGAGAATGGTTAATACCCAGAAAGTATCCTGCAAATGTCGAAATCGCAATAGTCGGGCATGAGCCATGTTTGAGCCATTCGGCTGAAACTCTCATCTGAGGGGAAGCAAGAGACAAATTGGTTCTGAAAAAAGCGGGTGCGAACGGGATAAGACTACCAGAAATAGGTTCTCCCTTGGGTCGCAGTCAGATGTTTTGGTTGACACTACCCAAGTACTTACTTTAACAGTTTTACCAAAACTCCTTCATTTTGTGTAAAATAATGCAGTTATGGTAATAATTTCTGGTAACTTAAGCCTCAACAAATCTTAAAGTAAGCAGATGGTGTTGCCATGATGGTGTCCGAATACAAGCCGGGTTTGGAAGGCATTCCTGCCGCCCAATCGAATATTAGTAATGTAGACGGGCTAAATGGGGTACTGAAATATCGCGGTATCCGTATTGAAGAATTGGCAGAGAGAAGCACATTTCTGGAAACTGCTTATCTGCTAATTTGGGGTGAATTACCTTCAGCCCAGGAATTGAAAAAATTCGAGCATGAGGTTTATCACCACCGGCGGATAAAATACCGCATTCGGGACATGATGAAATGCTTCCCAGAAAGCGGACATCCCATGGATGCCTTACAAGCCTCAGCAGCAGCTCTAGGATTGTTTTATTCTCAACGCGACTTACATAACCCCAGTTACATTCGTAAGGCTGTGGTGCAGCTCATAGCCACGATTCCCACAATGGTTGCGGCATTCCAACTGATGCGAAAAGGTAATGACCCCGTCAAGCCTCGTGATGACTTAGATTATGCTGCTAACTTCTTGTACATGCTGACGGAAAGGGAGCCCGATCGCTTGGCGGCAAGAATTTTCGATGTTTGCTTGATTCTTCATGCCGAACATACTATGAATGCCTCTACATTTAGTGCTAGGGTCACTGCTTCTACCCTCACAGATCCCTACGCAGTGGTTGCTAGTGCTGTAGGAACTTTGGGGGGACCATTACATGGTGGAGCCAATGAAGAAGTAGTGCGGATGCTAGAAGAGATTGGTTCTGTGGAGAACGTTTGTCCCTATGTAGAAGATCTTATTGCTCGCAAAGCCAAAATCATGGGATTTGGACATCGGGTTTATAAAGTCAAAGACCCCAGAGCCAAAATTCTCCAAGAACTAGCAGAACAATTATTCTCCAAATTTGGGCAGGATAAATACTATGATATTGCCCAAGAAATGGAACGGGTCGTAGGGGAAAAACTCGGTCATAAAGGAGTGTATCCCAATGTAGACTTTTACTCCGGTTTGGTGTATAGAAAGTTAGGAATTCCTACAGATGTATTTACACCAATATTTGCGAGCGCTCGCGTTGCTGGTTGGCTAGCACACTGGAAAGAGCAACTAGGAGAAAACCGGATTTTCCGTCCTACCCAAATTTACAAGGGTGTTCACGAGCAACCCTATATTCCCCTTGAGAAACGGTAGAGAGGAAGAGGGGGAGACGCGGAGACTGTATACTCACCGTGTCACTCTTCGGGTTACGCGACTTGCTACAATGCGGGTGAGACGAAGGCTTATCGTAGAGTACCCGCAGCGCAGTGGCTTACCGTAACCCAGCGTCCTTTTCAATCATTCCACTTTGCCATTAGGTAATCCTGATAAAGACTATAAGTAGAAAATCTTATCCAAAGGCTGGGGTACAAACCATCCAAGGATATACTAGGCATGGGGATTGCAAAAAATCTTAAAGTTTTGCCTGGTTTAGGCAGAGATGTTGACGGGTGAGTTTACATTAATGAACTAAGAGGGTAGTTGATTAATATCAAGCGTACAGACCTCAGCAAAGGTAATTTCCACGGGTTGTGACAATGGAACATCTATGTTGTGCTTATGCTTTATTTAGCGTTCGCTATGCCTCTAGTAAGCCTTAGGGCGTTGATGTCCGATAAAATAACCACTAACTTCACCTTATAGCCTGATGTTGACTTCAAAAAATGGGAGAACATGAATCCAGGAATTGATCTGCAAGGAAGATTTATTAAATCCCTGATAGATTTGGGACTACCAGAAGGTACCGCCAAAGCTATCTGGATGCCATTACCAATGATTCTCATGGTGATTGGTGCCACAGTAGGGGTATTAACTTGTGTATGGCTCGAGAGGAAAATTTCCGCCGCCGCACAACAACGGATTGGTCCTGAATATATAGGTCCTTTGGGATTACTAGCTCCCGTTGCTGACGGTATTAAGCTGGTATTTAAGGAAGACATCGTCCCAGCAAAGTCTGATGCCTTTTTATTTACCCTCGGTCCCATTCTTGTTGTTTTACCGGTATTCCTTTCTTATTTGATTGTGCCCTTTGGGCAGAATTTAGTTATTACTGATGTAGGGATGGGGGTATTTTTATGGATTGCCCTATCTAGTATTCAGCCCATTGGTTTGTTGATGGCTGGCTATGCTTCCAATAACAAATATTCTCTACTAGGTGGTTTGCGAGCCGCAGCACAATCTATCAGTTATGAGATTCCTTTGGCATTGGCTGTATTAGCGATAGCTATGATGTCTAATAGTCTCAGCACCATTGACATAGTGAATCAGCAATCTGGTTATGGCATTCTTGGCTGGAACGTGTGGCGGCAACCAGTAGGTTTTATAATCTTTTGGATCGCAGCCCTCGCAGAATGTGAACGTATACCTTTTGACCTGCCTGAGGCAGAAGAGGAACTTGTAGCAGGTTATCAAACTGAATATTCAGGGATGAAATTTGCTCTATTTTATTTAAGTTCCTATGTCAACTTAGTACTTTCTGCACTCCTAGTGTCTGTATTGTATTTGGGCGGTTGGGATTTCCCTGTTCCGGTGGAATTTATTGCTGACAAAATAGGAGTTAGTATTGATAATCCAATTTTGCAAGTAGTGACAGCTTCCTTGGGTATCACCATGACTGTCCTCAAAGCTTATTTCCTCGTCTTCATCGCTATCTTATTACGTTGGACAGTACCCCGCGTGCGTATTGACCAATTACTAGATTTGGGATGGAAGTTTTTATTACCTATAGGCCTGGTAAATTTACTGATAACTGCAGCCCTGAAGCTATCATTTCCCCTCCCCTTCGGTGGATAAAAGAATTTTAGATTTTGGGGAAAGTTGCGGTGCGGTGAGTGCAGTGTGGTCTTGGGGGGCACTGCGTAGCCAAGGTTCCCTTGGCTGTAATCAGTGGCGTTGTTTTCCCCCATATAGTTTGCTTGACCCAGACTAGGGGGTTTCCTCATTAACGCAACTTTTCAAGACGGATTAATACCAAAATCTAAAATTTAAAATCGGCAATCCAAAATTGATAAGAGAGAGACACAACTATGTTAAAATTCCTCAAACAAGTTGGTGATTATGCCAAGGAAGCAGTACAAGCAGGACGTTATATTGGTCAAGGATTAGCTGTTACTTTTGACCATATGCAGCGTCGTCCGGTTACCGTTCAATATCCTTATGAGAAATTAATTCCCAGTGAAAGGTTCCGGGGTAGGATTCACTATGAATTTGATAAGTGTATCGCCTGTGAAGTTTGTGTGCGCGTCTGCCCTATTAATTTACCTATTGTAGACTGGGAATTTGATAAAGCCAGTAAAAAGAAAAAACTCAAACACTACAGTATTGATTTTGGAGTTTGTATATTCTGTGGTAACTGCGTGGAATATTGTCCCACCAATTGTTTATCTATGACTGAAGATTATGAGCTTGCAGCTTACGAACGCCATGAGCTTAATTATGACAGCGTAGCTTTAGGTCGCCTTCCCTACAAAGTTACAAATGACCCCATGGTTACAGCATTACGAGAATTAGTATACCTACCTAAAGGTGTCATGGATCCCCACGATGTACCTGCTGATGCTCCCCGCGCTGGTAATCGTCCAGAAGACCTAATAGAACTAGAAAAATAACTAACTGTCAATTACCCTTTGGTTATACCAAAGATAGACACAAAACAAAAACTCCCGTAGGGTATGACACATAAAAAATCATAAAGGACTAAAAAAGTGGATTTAGCGCAAGGAGTACAGTCGGTTTCATTTGCCATTTTGGCATTCATGATGATTGGAACAGCACTAGGGGTGGTGCTAAGTTCCAGTATTGTCTACTCTGCTTTTTTGTTAGGGGGAGTATTTATTAGCATGGCAGGGATATACCTGTTGCTGAATGCTGACTTTGTCGCAGCAGCACAGGTACTAATTTATGTTGGTGCCATTAACGTACTGATTTTGTTTGCGATTATGTTGGTAAACAAACGCCAAGATTTTAAGCCTTTACCTACAGCTTGGATACGCAAAATTTTCACAGCCTTGGTTTGTGCGGGATTATTTGCATTGTTAAGTACTATGGTTTTGGCTACTCCTTGGTCTTATTCCTCTGCAACCCCTGCAGGTAACACCATTGTTTTAATTGGTGAGCATTTTTTCAGTGACTTTTTGCTACCTTTTGAATTAGCCTCTGTATTGTTATTGATGTCAATGGTGGGAGCTATTATACTTGCTCGTCGTGAGTATATACCAGATGCAGCAACCACTACCAGCTCTACATCTAGCGTTCTGCAATTACCAGAGCGTCCTAGGGGATTGGTCTCAGCAACAAAAGAAGAAGATTAGTAGTTTGTCAATTTTCAATTGACAGGTAAAGGGTTAAGGGTAAAAGGAAAGTAGGCGTTGCTGAATCAGGGGATGATTTCACTAAATTTTCAAATATTTATCAATGGTTTCAAACGCTAATTCATCCCGCACTTATGCAACGCCGGAAAGTAATCATTCTTTTCCATTCCATACCTAATCCAACAAAACTATTCACTTAATTATCAATCTTGAAATTGTTTTGTAGGAACACACAATTGTATGCAACTTGAATACTTTTTATTACTAGCAGCAGCTTTGTTTTGCATTGGTATTTACGGCTTAATTACTAGCCGTAATGCAGTGCGAGTCTTAATGTCAATTGAGTTGCTGCTTAATGCTGTTAACTTAAATTTAATGGCATTTTCCAACTACCTAGATCCCACGGCAATTAAAGGTCAAGTGTTTACAGTATTTGTGATCACCGTAGCTGCAGCCGAAGCAGCAGTTGGTTTGGCGATCGTTTTAGCAATATATCGCAACCGCGATACCGTTGACATGGAACAGTTCAACCTCCTCAAATGGTAAGATTGTGGAGCTAAAGCAGGTAATTATCGCTTATAAGGCAACAGATTCTCAAAGTAAATGCTGGGCAGAAATCTGTGCTAAACAATTAGAAAAACGTCAATGTCAAGTGTTAATGGGACCTAGCGGACCAAAGGACAATCCTTATCCGGTATTTTTGGCTTCTGCGGGGCAACCCATTGACATGGCTTTGGTTCTTGGCGGTGATGGTACTGTCTTAACCAGTGCTAGGCATTTAGCACCAGCTGGCATTCCCATTTTAGGGGTGAATGTAGGCGGTCATTTGGGATTTTTAACTGAATCTGTGGAAGAATTTAAAGACACAGAGAAAGTTTGGGATAGATTGTTTGAAGACCGCTATGCAATTCAACGTCGGATGATGTTACAAGCTGCGGTATTTGAGGGTCAAGGTTCCAAAGGGGAACCTATTACAGAACGATATTTGTGTTTGAATGAAATGTGTGTCAAACCCGCTTCTGCTGACCGCATGATTACTTCCATTTTGGAAATGGAAATTGATGGTGAGGTGGTAGATCAATACGTAGGGGATGGTTTGATTGTTTCTACACCCACGGGTTCCACTGGTTACACTGTTTCTGCTAGTGGTCCAATTATGCATGATGGCATGGAAGCACTTACTATTACTCCCATTTGCCCCATGAGTCTTTCTAGTCGTCCTTTAATTTTACCTCCCGGTTCCGTGATAAGCATTTGGCCTCTGGGAGATTATGATTTAAGTACGAAATTGTGGATGGATGGGGTGCTAGCAACTTCCATTTGGCCCGGACACAGGGTTGACATTAGAATGGCAGATTATCGAGCTAAGTTTATTGTTTTACGGGAAAATAATTCCTACTATCAAACTCTGCGAGAGAAGTTATTGTGGGCTGGAACGAGGGTTCGTTATAACACTACCTACCATACAAATTAGCTATGGGTAATGGGCGAAGGAAATGGAGACCCGGAGACGGAAATCAAACAAGCATTGAAGAATTTATTCCTCATACATACACATATCTAAATGAAAAGTAGGCAATGGGGAACATCCCAAATGTTTTATTTTGTAGTAGGTGGATCTTGATAGTTATGTATGTTATGTGCCACATTCCGCAGATTAGTTAGCAAAGAAGATAATATTTACGACAGACAGCATCAAAAAACTGCAGAATCCAGCACCGCTGTTCACTGAGGTTGGAAATCTGTTTCAAAAAAGCGAAGGTTAATAAATGAATTGACATGAAACATTGAAACACCCAACCTAAAGTAGGTGTGACACTTGGTTTACCTAACTGATTTTGAATTGTTTGGGAGCCTCGTTTTAGAGATTGGCGTAATGCCCTCTGACCTAGGCTGTAAACTAGGAAACACAAACCCATAACCATTGCCAAAGCCGCCACTCTTTTCCTTCAATTTAGAAACATAGTGGAAGTAAAAAACAATGGGTCTTTGATAAACCGAAAACCACATTCTGTAGATTCTTGTGCCTTATATTCACGTAAAACATCTTCGTTGCTAAGTTTGTCGGCATCAAGAACATTGGTGGCAAGAAAAAACCTGCCAGCCTATTCTGTGGCAATGGTAATTGCAGTTTTTTTGGGTACAATTTCCGCTTGAATATGGGAAATTAGGGTAGCTTGATAATCCTTGCGAGGTCTACCATGTCCCCGGTGTTGGCCATATTCAATAACTTCAATATTTGCAAGTTGATCAAATGGCAACTGACTCTCAAGTAATTTGGCTGCGTTGAATGGATCTTCGGCACATGCAAATTCCTGTTGACACAATTTCCGTAGTTGGGATTGTCCCTGGGTCTTTTTTTTGATTAGACGTTTGTTTTTCCAGTTGTTTTAAGTCAGATTCTTTACGGCCTTCACTTTCTATAACTAGCCACCGTTGTCCCACACCACCAGAATCATTACAACAGGGGGCAATAGGATATTCTGGGATTTTACTAGGTACAAATGCATCAATACTGTTCTTTTCTAATAGTTATTTTGCGGCAGTTAGGGTTCCAGTAACTGGAGATACCCATCTGAATGAGACTATCATCTGCAAATTGTCTTCAGTGTAAAGGGCTGCATCCGCAACAAATAAAGCATCAATTTGCCATTGTTTGTGGAAATCTGCCATAAGTGTTCCAAACATGGCAAAATCGATTTCATTACTATGTGCAACTCTTAAATATAAAGGAATATCTCCATCACCACTCCACATCAAGTTAAGGATAAATTGTTTCAAATCTGGTCGTTGGTCTCTAGAATAACCATATGTAATTGTAATTAATCGTGATTGTGCTGATGCTTCATCATCAGTACCAATTCCATAATCCCTATGTAGATGAAATGAATTTCAATCCAAGTGGAAGCTGTTCATTTTGACTCCAAATCTATCTGGTGCTTATAGTGCAACTCGGATAACAATTTCCGTTAATCCTGCATCATATAGTTTGTCTAAGACTCTGCCCAAGGGTTCATCGTTCAAATGTTCTGGTTGTATTCCCTCTGCCAATAAATGTTTCGTTGCAATCCCTTAAAAGAACTTCTCAAATAAATATAGTGGTGCACAGATAAAGCCTAAGCCATTGAGAATCATTGCTTTGACCACTTGGCCTGCCCTGATTATTTCTTGGGAATGATTTCCAATCAGTAGGTTGAACAAATCAACCAAACTCATTTCATCAATAATCCCTGCCACTATGCCTAAGTGCTCGATATCTTGTAGTTTGATTTGTGATTCTGAAAAACTCATACTTCAAAAATACAACATTTTGCGTTCGCACCTGCCAAATGTGGGTTATGACCATGAATGTATCCCACTAATATAATTTTGTTAATCCAAATATGGATTGTTGCAAGAGACAAAAAAGCATCAAAACAAGCTGAAATTCTTTCCCATCTGACAACAAACAAGACGATGATATTTTTTTTTACCATGGGAAACAACATTCTTGTTGAAAACGTGGGACGGAAATTTTAATGGATCTGGCCTTGTTCTTCTTTGTCTTCCAAACCCGCTTGGGCTATTGCGGCCTAATACCACGTCTACGTAAAGCAGGGCCCTTATCCTTAGAGTCGTAGCCCTTTTCAGCAGCAAGCACTTTCAGGGCTTTACGGGGTCTACCGCGTTTGTTGGTCTGAACCTTTACACTGTCTAGAAGTGGTATCAGCTGATCTCTTTCACTACCATTGGCAGGTGTGGTGCGATTCGATAAAGGCATTCCTGAGTCTTAAGTAAGAGTGTGTATTAAAATACCCTTTCCTTTTCCACCGTAAGCAACACCATCACCACCGTCTTTTCCCCCCTGGAAAAGACCCGTCCACCCCGCCAGAACTCCAGTTTATTAACCCTTTCTCTTGTCCAATCCCCAATATTCGTGCTTGTAAAGCCTCTAAGGTCCCGTCCAACTGCCAACGTTTGAGCCATCGATGTGCAGAGCTCTTTTATGCCCATATTTCTCCTTTTGGAACGTCACACCAACGACACCCTGTTATCAATATATATAGTAAGGTATTGAATATATAGTAAGGTATTGAGTACATAACGAAATGAAGAATGTGGCATTCCTCGTTCGCGTTTCTCTGCCGGTTTCGGAAAAATATCCTCAAACAAAGACCACTCCAAATTACTCAGTCCTTTAAAACGTCCAGGCATCAGATGATATAACCCCTCTTACTCAACAGGCATATTATCACCTTATGCTATTAGTGGGATAGGCCCATGGTCGAATTTTGTCAGAGATTTGGAATATGATTGGCAAACCTTAGTAGAAAATATTGTGGATCCGAGTCATGTACCATTTGCTCACCATGGAGTACAGGTAAATAGAGAGAAAGCTCAATCAGTTCTCTTCAACATTACTAAGTCAACTCCTGATTTTATTCAGGCAAATTCTTCAGGAAATTTCCAAACCACAATTACCTTTCAAGCACCTTGTTATGTGGAGTACGAAATTAGGCGTTGCATAAGTGCGGGATCATTTCACTAAATTTTCAATGATTTCTCAATGGTTTCAAACGCTAATTCATCCCGCACTGATGCAACCCCTGGTAAACAATTAGGATTAGTTACCTATTGCCTCCCCATCTCTCCAGTGAAGTGCAGAATTATGGCACACTTCCCCCGCAATTTTGCCCAACAACTGCACCACCTTGTACCCAGGTGATGGAATCACATTCAAACCAGGAATCAAGTATTGGATGGAGACATGATTTTGCTCCATCAGCAGGAATACTTTTTGCAACAAACACCAGAACCCCAAAATGGGAAGTATTCTTACAAACTGCCCACCAGTGCCGAACGCTTGGTAATTGAGTTTCGTCAGTGGTTAAATAAGTATTGTGGCGGTCAATTCCCTTGGAAAAAAGTAGGGATAGATAGTTCAACACAGGTAAAAATTAACCCCAACCTTCAATAATTATTACATAGATACCAACAACATACCATCCATTGTAGTAGCTGAAGAGAAGCTTTAACAAAGTTAAAACGCTTACAAATAGGACTGTTGCTATATTTTGCCATTGGAATTGCAACTGTAGCGATTCTTCACGATGCATGGCGATTAGACATAGGTTTACCAGTAATTATTACAGCATTTCTATGTTTAGGTATTTATGTTTGGCTGAAATTTTCACTTGTTCCCAAGTTTTATTTCGTTAATTATATACACGCAGGTAAGTAGAGAGGAAGTGTACTATCAACCATCAAGATTATGACTAATTCCCATGATGAACAGTATTTATAGTTCTCAATAGATCATGGGCTGTGCAGGGTTTTGATAAAACAGCTTTGACTCCCATATCTTGGACTTCAGTCAGTTTGCGATCGCTAATGAGTCCGCTTATGGCAATAATTTTTACCTGGGGGTTAATTTTTTGCAGGGTACGAATAGCTATTGTGCCATCTAATTGAGGCATAAGCATATCTAATAATACTAAACTAATCTCTTGCTTATGTTGAGCATAAATAGAAATAGCTTCCACCCCATCTTTAGCAGTCAATACACGGTAGTTATACTCTTCCAGAGATGACCTAGTGATTTCCCTAATTATAGCTTCGTCATCTACTACCAAAATTAACTCACCCCTACCTTGGAGGGGGATAATAGCTCGGCAGGGAGGTTTGGTTTCATGATTAACTAAGGAAGGTAAGTAAACTTGAAATTGAGTACCTCTATTTTCTTGGCTATGCATATTTACAAAACCACCATGGTTTTTGATGATACCCAAGGCTGTAGATAATCCTAAACCAGTACCTTCACCTACTGCTTTAGTAGTAAAGAAAGGTTCAAAGATCCGTTCTTGAATCTCACTTGGTATACCAATACCCGTATCTTCTAGGGTAATTAAAATATAATTACCTGGTTTAGCATCTATATTTACCAAAGAATATTGTTCATCAATTACTTTGTTATTAGCATAAATACTTAGATAGCCTCCATCAGACATCGCATCGCGGGCATTAACAGCTAGATTCATAAACACCTGATGAAGTTGGGTGGGATCTCCAGAAATCATCCACAAATCTGTTTCAATCTCGGTGTAGCAAGTGATAGATTTGGGGAATGTTTGGGTCACAATTTGCTCAATTTCTGTCAGTATTTGCCGTGCTTGCACTATAGTATGCTGCCCTTCTACACCACGGGCAAATGATAGGACTTGTTGAACAAGACTAGCACCCCGTTTGACGTTATTCTCTAGCATTTGCAAGATTTGTTGATGTTGCTGCTGGGGTAGCTTCATCCGCAACATTTGCACCGACATTAAAATTGGGGAAAGAACATTATTTAAATCGTGGGCAATACCACCTGCTAGAGTACCAATACTTTCCAAACGTTGCGAACGCAATAATTGTGTTTCTAGCTGCTTTTTCTGAGTAATTTCTGTATTAACAATTAACATGGACTTGGGATTACCACTGTCATCCCTGACTAAAGTCCAACGACTCTCTACAATTATTTCTGTCCCATCTTTAGTAATTTGGGATAATTCCCCTAACCATGAGCCATTTTGTACTACTTTTGACTTGACTTTTTTCCAGTTTGATGATTCTTTGTAGAGTAATTGACAAGCTTTTTTGCCTACAGCTTCCTGGGGTTGCCAATGGTATATTTTTGCTGCCCCTTGGTTCCAAAATAGAATGTTACCATCAATGTCTTGAACCAAAATTGCATCTACGGCGATATCTAATAATGCTGCTTGTTCGCGGATTTTTTGCTCTGCTAATTTTTGTTGAGTAATATCCCTCGTCACTGCTAGGTGTAAATATTCTCCATCCGCCTCATTCGGTAAGGGGACAGCATAGCTTTCCATCCATCGACGAGTTCCTTTAAACCCCACAATCTCGAATTGTAAACTTCCCTTTTGCCCTCGACATACCCTTTTATTCAGAGAGCAAAAAGCTTGTCTGTATTCTGGTAAGATTGCCTCATAAACTGATTTACCGACTAAGGTCTCTGCACTCTCTACTTCCATCAACTCTAAACCAAAGGCATTTATTTCCAAGAGAGTACCATCGCGACCTATAAGTTTAATGCATTCTGGCTCAGCATCAATCATTGCTCGCAAACGATTCTCACTTTGGCGTAAAGCAAATTCGGTACGTTTAAGCTGGATAATATAGCCTCTAAGTAAATGGTATAGTAAAGCTACTAAAGAAATATTGATTACGGTAGCAATGAAAAACATTGCCATCGTTTTGCGAAAAAAAACTTGCGAAGGCAGAACCTTTTGTTGCAATAAATTCTGCTCTTCTGCTAAATAATTCTCCAGCCAGGTTTGGGTTTCTAACCTTCCTTGCCGACTTTTTGGAGATTTTAATGATTTTATAGCAGCCTGAATCCCTTTAGTTTGCCGTAATTCTACTTCTGTTTGTAGAACCTCTAAACTTTGATTAATTTTCTCCTGGAATACAAGCAACCATTCCTGCTTGTGGGGATAATTTTTAGTT
>CBZS010000582.1 GCA_000613065.1 Richelia intracellularis
TTTAGGCATCTTAAATCAAGCCAGAAAACAAACAGAAAAAATTAGAGATTCTCTTTCTGAACAGATAAACGGAAGATTAGATAAAAAGCCAAGGACTTATCGAGAATTGGCAATAAAAGACTATATAGTAGTGGCAAAAAAAAGTCGTCCTCGGCAGCAACAAAGAAGTAAAGCCATAAAAAGACAACTTCAATATATTAAAATAAACCTATCTCATATTCAGGGTCTAATCAGTTTA
>CBZS010000583.1 GCA_000613065.1 Richelia intracellularis
TCAACACCACCACCAGGAGAAGTTAAACCAGGGCTTTTGCAAATGATACCTGCAATTGCCTCGGTAAGGATAGAGCTTGCATTGCTAGCAATCGCGTTTACAGCATCAAGGCGCTTGTTACCTTCACTAATAAAATATTTGAGAGCAGCTAACTGTCCACCGCCAACAAATTGTCCACCAGCATCAGCAGAACCTAGAGCTCTTGAAAAAGCGTCAAGTATTACATTCTCCTTATCAGATAGTTAAGAGTTATCAGTATCTGACTTATGAATCTGTATTCATTTGTCAGTTTATGTTGTTCAGCCAGAAAAATAAATAATAATGGTTAACTAAATCTTGTGTATCAAAAACAAAGTCAGAAAACTTTAAATTACTTTGTTTGAGTTATACCAATTTAATAGTGTGCGACTCTTTTAGTAAGAGGGGGAGTGGAACTTAGACAGGTGTTGGAAGAGGTGGAGGGGTATTAGAACAACGAGCTTTGATGAAGCAAGTTATCAAAGCTCGTTGTTCTACTAATATAATGTTGTTAATCTAAATATGGATTGTTGCAAGAGACAAAAAAGCATCAAAACAAGCTGAAATTCTTTCCCATTTGACAACAAGACGACGATATTTTTTTTGAAACCATAGGAAACAAGGTTCTTGTTCAAAAAGTAGGACGGAAATTTTAATGGGTCTGCTCTTGTTCTTCTTTATCTTCCAAACCCGCTTGGGCCATTGCCGCCGAATACCACGTCGACCTAAAGCAGCGCGCTTATCCTTAGAATCGTAGCCTTTCTCAGCAGCAAGCACTTTCAGGGATTTACGAGGTCTACCGTGTTTGTTGGTCTTAAGCTTTACACTGTCTAGGATTGGTATCACCTGATCTATTTCACTACCATTGGCAGGTGTGGTGCGATTCGATAAAGGCATTCCTGAGGGTTCAGTAAGAGTGTGTATTAAAATACCCTTTCCTTTTCCACCGTAAGGAACACCATCACCACGGCCCTTTCCAGGGGGTAAAAGACCCGTCCACCGCGCCATAACTCCAGTTGATTAACCCTTTTTCTTGTCCAATCACCAATATTCGTGCTTGTAAAGCCTCTAAGGTCCCGTCCAACTGCCAACGTTTGAGCTATCGATGTGCAGAGCACTTTGATGCCCATATTTCTCCTTTTGGAACGTCACACCAACGACACCCTGTTATCAATATATACAGTAAGGTATTGAGTACATAACGAAATGAAGAATGTGGCATTCCTCGTTTGCGTTTCTCTGGCGGTTTAGGAAAAATATCCTCAAACAAATACCACTCCAAATTACTCAGTCCTTCAAAAGGTCCAGCCATCAGATGATAAGATCCCTCTTACTCAACAGGGATCTTATGACCTTCTGCTATTAGTGGGATATATTCATATAATTTTCACTCATCCTATAAGCTAGTACTTAAATTAAATGGGTGCGACTCTTTTGGTAGAACGGAGTATGATATGAGAATAATAAATGACAATTCAACCAGAGTAGTATTGACAGGCAAAAATGTACTTGATGGAATTGGCTTGTAAAAAGTGAAAAAACAGGAACAGTTCCACACCCTATGCAAGCATCTACATCAAATCAAGGTATGTTTTGGTAACAAGCACGAGAACTATTTAAAGAGATAGTTAGTTGGTTCGACTCAGACAACATTTGTGGGTTAGAACACTCCCAGATAGAGAGTAAATTACTTGAGAATGGATAGGAACTATTGAGACGGTTGTTACAAACAAAGATATTTTGATAAACGCACTCAAGATGAAATAGAGGGAGAGTGTGCAGGCACAGACTCAGTAAACAGAACACACAAGAAACAATTGTCGCGGGAATTGACCACATTATTTGGCACAGTAATCGCCAATAGAATCAGTTATGGAGGAAGAAAGACAAATACGCTATTTCCTTTGCATGGGAAGTTTAATCTACCAGCACAGCAATATTATCATGGACTAAGACAGGGATATTATCCATGTGATTGAGTATTTGTGGAAAGCTGCATTTGTCTTTTATTCTCAGACTTCAACACAGGCAGAAGCTGGAGAGAGCAAACGTTTACAGCTTATACTTGAAGGGGAATAAAGTTCAGTCGCCACCTGAAAAAAGACAGGATGGATATCACTGGGGCTAGATGGACCATGAGGGGTGGTGAGGCTGTTTTTCCTCTGGGCTCTTTATACATTAGTGGCGATTGGGATGAGTATTGGCAGTTTCATCTACAACAAGAACATAAACGCAATCACCTGGCTTTGTACTCTAGTGGTATTCCTTTGATCAAGCAAGTTATCAAAGCAAAGCTCGTTGTTCTACTACCCCTCCACCTCTTCCAATACCTGTCTAAGTTCCACTCCCCGTCTTACTCAAAGAGTCGCACCCTATTAAATTGGTATAACTTATCCAGCAAGCTTTTTACAGTAATGTGGGGTGACACACCACACCCTCAAACGATACATCGTGATTAGAATTGGGACGTACAGCGTCCGATTTCATGTCATAAAAATTACCCACGTATGTCTTCTCATAAGACTTAGTGGGTAGTTTTTCTGGTTAGTTTCAATATTCAAAAAACAACATCCAGCACAATCAATGATTAGCTTAGTTGGGTCTTCAGACAGTACGGTAAATATTACCACTGCTACCAAGCATTTAGCTAGAGCGATCGCTATTTCTCAAGGGCAATTTTCCTTGCTATTAGCTTGTTGCAACTCAGCTAATAGGCAACAAGAATTAATGAGTTTATTAATGGAATTTTCCCCTGTTAAAATTAACGAAGTTTGGCTTCCCCCTTCTACGGAAACTCTCTATACAACTATCCATAAGTTTCTAGGAGGTAATCAACCTTCATCTTTAAGTATTAGGGGATTGGAATCTATTACTACTATTAATCAATTAATTATCTCTACTAATTTGATGCGTGATGAATTTCCGAAGCAGTTCCAATTCCCCTTTGTTTTATGGATTAATGATGATATCCTACGCAATCTAATTTGGCTAGCTCCTGACTTAAAAAATTGGGCTGCAACTACAATTAGATTTGATACCTATAGCCAACAATTAGTTGAGGAGCAGCTTCTAATTGCGTAAGAGAGACAAAACAGAAATAGCAATACTATTTTATAGATTTGTAATTACCTAGTGACGACCTCTTACAGGTACTAATAACTTTAATATATTTAAATAAAGATTACAGCAAAAATATATATTTGCATTTACAATATACCTAAATTTAAAAATTATCGAATTATGTAAGTTTAAAAAGCCCTGACTTCGATAGAGATCAGGGCTTAAATCGTTAGTTTAGATAAATATAGCAATACTCAAAGAGGTTAAGATATCATTAAAGCCTCAAAATTATTACAAAAAATCTTTTTGGTTATGACTTATACGTATTGCTATATATGCCAATAAGTTTAGTGTCACACTAATAAAATAAACTATACTTAACTTTTAGCAAACTCCCATGGGTAAACTTATGTAATAATGTATATTTCTATCCTGAGCTAGTGATACTGTGTTGAAAAATGACTATTAATTAATATTAATGTTGATAATCCAGTTATGAAGAATATAATGAAGACCTGTAGCACTACTAAAAGAAAACAGATACTAACTATTTTATTTTTGACTGGTATATTATCTGTAAGTAGTGAACTATTATTTATTGCCAGTTCCTCGGCAACTATTAATCATATCATTCCGACCTTAATTGCCCAATTCTTCTCTGAAAAAACAGACCAAGCATTACCCCCATCAGTAACACAAGCCATATTTAAAGATATATCCCGTCGAGAAGGAATTTCTGTAAAGAAAATTAAGGTTATTGCTTATAGTCAACGCAATTGGCGTAATGGTTGTCTTGAAGTACCTCAACCGAAAGAATTTTGTACTCAAGTTTTTGTTAATGGTTGGCAAGTAATTGCTAGCGATAATAAGCAAAGGTGGAGATATCATACTAATAGGGATGGAAGTAATTTACGTTTAGCAGATACTAATATCCCTAGTAATCAAGAGCTTGTAAATTTACCTACTAATGTTAGACAATCTGTACTTCAAGTAGCTGCTCGTCGTTTAAATTTATCTGCTTCCCAACTGGTAATTATGCAAGTAAGCCAGGAAAATTGGAAAGATGGTTGCTTCGAATTAGGAGGATTGAATCAAGCTTGTACAACTGCTTTTTTGTCTGGATGGAAAGTAGTTGTGGGTGCACCAGAACAAGTCTTGGTTTATCACGTGAATCAAACTGGTTCAGTGATCAAATTAAACGAATCAGCCAGTGAAATTAATATTGCTAACCTACCAACTGCAATAGGTAATACCGTAATCAAAGATGCTCAACAAAGACTCGGTATCGATAAATCCCAATTACGTATTACTAAAACTCAACCAATCACAACTGATAGCTGTTTAAACTTACCAAAAACAGGGGAGTTTTGTACCCAAATTGCTCTCAAAGCTTGGCAAGTATATATTCAAGGTAATAAACAACGTTTGGTATATCATGTCCAACCTGATGGAGAACAGGTGAGATTAAATATTGCAGCTAGTCAAATTACTTTACCCGCATCTGTTAGTAAAAGAGTAGTCAGACAAGCCAGTCAGATATCTGGTTTGCCCAAAAAGTCATTGAAAATTGTTAAATCCCAACCACAAGAATGGGAACGTAATTGTGTAGACCAACCTTGCGAGTCAGCAAAAATATCCGGTTGGGAAGTTATAGTTGCTACAGATAAAGAACGTTTAGTCTTTTTGAGCGATCGCCGTGGTAAGTTCATTCAGCAAGTTAATCGTTTGAATGTAGCTTCCCAAAACATATTACCTACAAAAATAGTAGAAAGGGTGTTAGCACAAGCTTCTCGAGAAGCTAGATTGCCTGTGAACCAATTACAAGTAGTAGGAGCGCAACGGCAACAATGGACTGATTCTTGCTTAGGAACAGAACCACAAAATCCAGTTTGTAATCCTGAAATGATTACAGGTTGGCAGATTACCATCAGTGATGGCAAGAATAAATGGGTTTATCGAGTGGGGGAAATGATAAAAATAAAATTAGATCCTTACTCTCGACCCATTATCAATACTGGTACTCCCAAATCTGCAATTATTCCCAATAAATAGTACCTTGACTAGAAACAACAGCGATCGCATATTTGGGGATTATATACTTATAAAGCTGGGATAAATAATGCAGATAAATGTATCCCTGGTGATTGTATATGTCCAGTAAATTTAAAGCGATCGCTAAGTGAAATATTCTGTAGTCATACTTACTAAACTGGGAAGCTATAGATTAGGCTTTGATCCCTCCTATTGAACTAGTAAGTGCAGGCTAAGGGCATCTCAAATTCTATTGACAAGCGGGTTGAGAGGTATCATCATGTTGGGATGAACAAGCAGTAAGAACAGTCAGGATATAATTATGATCCATAGGGGCTCGATTAGATTTTTGGCGATTACTACGTTTCAAAGATTGCTCTAGGTTTAAAGCATTAAGAGCTATTCGCCGCAGAAGTGCTAAGTTATGTGGAGCATGACTAGTACGGACACCACAAGCTTCTTCAGAATAAGTGACATCTAAAGTCCAATGCAAGCCATTTTCCACACCCCAATGAAAACGAATGACTTGTCCTACGTTACGAGCATCACAATTTAAACTAGTTAGATAAAAATGAACTTCACGGGTTGTTTGTTTGATTCCAAAGATGTCGTACCTCCACAACCATGACAACCCATTTAAGACCAACCCAATTGTCTTGGTTATCCAAAGTTTGCAGTTGAGAAATAGGAACACACCAAATTTGAGGTTTTTCAGTACGATGATGACCTTTCTCTACCCGTTTATCATAACTATGGATAATACCTTTAAAGCCTTGAGATAAGTGTTGCTCAAACCAATTTTTCACTTGTCCGTAAAGTTTAGGATGATTACCTTTGAGTGCTAAAACATAATCTGCTTTTGCATTAAAGATTTGGGATGCAATTTCTGTTTGCGTACCCATGGCATCAATGGTAATAATACATCCAGCCATGTCTAATAATTCCAATAATGCAGGGATTGCTGTAATTTCATTCCATTGATTTCTTGTCTTGTTTTACTTGTCCTAAAACAAGACGATGTTCACTCGACCATGCACTAACTAGATGTAACGCTGATTGACCCTGTTCTCTATCATAGGAACTATTGAGGGCCTTACCATCAATGGGAATAACCTGCGCTCCTGGGGCTTCAACTATTGATTCTACCCAACGTCGAAAGCATCCCTCAAATACTTTTGCTTTAATGGGTTCAAACACCCGTCGAAAGGTATCTGCACATGGGATGGCCTCTGGTAAAGCTAAAAACTGCTCCAACCAGTCGTATTTACTCAATCCATAATTAATTTTCCATGTCCTCCCATCCCTTACCTCCTGCAATCACTGATAGTATTCCAATGATTAAAATATCTGTTAAGAAATGGACAGGGGTTCTTTCTACAGGTGGGTCTTATATCTCACTAAAAACTAATGACATTTTTTCTGTCAATGCAGTGGCATTGGCTATACTCAAATTTTTTGAGCTTTTAATTTTTGGTGTTGAAGATTTGAAACCCCTAGGTGCAAGCCTTCTTGTCAGAGATAGCATTAGACTAAGCCGTTCAGTTAAGATAGACCATTTGGGTCCTTAGCATACTACTTAAATTTCCATGTTTGTGCCTCACGACTGTTCCAGCAACTGGGGAAGATTGGGTAGGGTAGCGGAGTGCCAAGTAGGGGCATCAAGACCTTGAGTAAGCCCAATAAACACTCATACCCCCACCAGGCACCACCGAATCTAGCGAAGCGTTCCCCTGCGTCAATTTTGTTTGGCGATGCCCCTCCAGTTCCCCCCAAAGGGCGTTGGCGTTCGCACTTGACAATCAAGACATACCTGAGAATTATGTACAACAATCTGTAATTTTCACAACAAAATTAGATGCGCTTACCCTGCTAGTAAGTGTTTTGTATTGTTGAATTGTGTTTCGTAATAAAGCAGGAATCAGCTATTCATATGCATCCAATTGGATAATTATCAATAACCTATGTCTTTGTCAAGCACCTCTTAATAAATATTCTTGTTACAAACTGCTTCCAAAGATTGTGGTCTTAGTGGAAATAATGGTACAAATGGATTACCTGATATCAGAATCAATTTATTAATACAACACTTTAGTTGCCTAATTTGAAGATGAAAGCATCTGCGAAATTCGACTTTGAGCATGAGAAGTTTAATGCACCACCTTCTCAGGTAATTCCTTGGTGTCAAATGATTAATCCCCGTTATGGGGATAATGGCATCCAGCTCTATGGTTTAGCAATTAAGCTAGATAATGCCCGGGCTGTTGGATTTCAACCCGATAAAAATTGGCAACAGGTGGATCATGCTTTTAGTTCTGGGGTGGAAACAGTTTATATTACCAGCACTCCCCATATAGTGATTGTGCGTCGAGGTCCACTTTCTGTAAAAGAGAGAGAAACGGGAATCAAATTAGGTACTCTCAGGGATAACTATGATGCTTTTTTAGCAGATAAACTGAAATTTAAAACCTTTACTCGCTACTTAATTTTTTTAGTTGGGAATAATAAGAAATTTTTGCATGATAGTCCCCTCCAATTAACCCTAAATGGTGCAGCGGGAGCTAGCTTTAGTAAGACTTATTGCGAATACCAACAGGGAAGAGTAATTGGTGGATTTATGGGTGAGCTAGAAAAGGCTTACGCTGGATATCGCCGACAAGCAGTTACCCCTAAAGGTCCATTATTTCATGCCCATGGTATTTTTTGCCCAATAATTGAATGTGAAGAAAAAGGAATCGATCCCAATACGGTATTAATAGCTTCTACTGTTGACTATCAACATCCCACAACCAGTAGCTTAACAGATTATATAATTGCCTCAGACTCTGATGAATCGGCAATAATTTCCAAGTATTTTGAAGAATATAAGGAGTTTGGCAAGGATAGTATCAAAGTAGATACACCTAAAATACCAGGGACCGTATCTAGTTCTTATATCTATGCCGATGAGGATGATTTAGGTTATCCTCCTTATTAAATTGGGGGTATCTCATTTTTTGCACAGAGGCTAACCCGGATTTCTCTCCAAAATTGAAAAAAGAGAGGTTTAAAACTGCCAAAATGTATATTACAAAAGAATCTCAGCAGTTTAAAGCATGTTCCCAAATAAAAATCATTCGGGTGGGACTCTTTTGGTAGTACGATGATATAAGAATAATAAATCATAAGTCAATCAGAGTAGTATTGACAGGCAAAAATGTACTTGATGGAATTGGCTTGTAAAAAGTGAAAAAACAGGAACAGTTCCACACCCTATCCAAGGATCTACATCAAATCAAGGTATGTTTTGGTCACAAGTACGAGAACTATTTGAACAGATAGTTAGTTCGTTAGACTCACACAGCATTTGTCGGTTAGAACACTCCCATATAGAGAGTAAGTTACTTGAGAATAGATACGAACTATTGAGACGGTTGTTACAAACAAAGATATTTTGATAAACGCAGTCAAGATCAAATAGAGGGAGAGTGTGCAGGCACCTCGGTACAGGACAAAAAAGGTGTAAACAAGCCAGGAAAAGAGTTTCCTATGAAATTGGTATAAAAAGAAAAAGGGTGCGACTCTTTTAGTCAGACGGGGAGTGCAACTTAGACAGGTATTGGAAGAGGTGGAGGGGTAGTAGAACAACGAGCTTTGAGAACTTGCTTGATCAAAGGAATACCACTAGAATGCAAAGCGAGGTGATTGCGTTTATGTTCTTGTTGTAGATGAAACTGCCAATACTCATCCCAATCGCCACTTATGTATAAAGAACCCAGGGGTAAAACAGCCTCAGCACCCCTGATAGTCCATCTAGCGCCAGTGATATCCATCCTGTCTGTCTTTAATCAGGTGGCGACAAGCACCCTCAATCACCCCCGGGCGGGGAATCCAGCTTTTAAGTAATCGTCATATTTGAGGTATTTGGCATTGTTAAGTAAATATCTAGTACAGGTATCCACGGGTTTACGTTCTTCGTTCTTGGAGGGTGAGTTTGGGTAAAGTCGCACTCCGGCGCATACCTGGGGCAACAGAACTTGATTTACCTTCAAGGATAAGCTGTAAACGTTTGCTCTCCCTAGCTTCTGCCTGTGTTGAAGTCTGAGAATAAAAGCAAATGCAGCTTTCCACAAATACTCAATCACATGGATAATATCCCTGTCTTAGTCCATGATAATATTGCTGTGCTGGTAAATTAAACTCCCCATCCAAAGGAAATAGCGTATTTATCTTTCTTCCTCCATAACCGATTGTATTGGCGATTACTGTGCCAAATAATGTCTTCAATTTCCGCGACAATTTTTTCTTATGTGTTCTGTTTACTGAGTCTGTGCCTGCACACTCTCCCTCTATTTGATCTTGACTGCGTTTATCAAAATATCTTTGTTTGTAACAACCGTCTCAATAGTTCGTATCCATTCTCAAGTAACTTACTCTCTATGTGGGAGTGTTCTAACCGACAAATGCTGTGTGAGTCTAACGAACTAACTATCTGTTCAAATAGTTCTCGTGCTTTTGACCAAAACATACCTTGATTTGATGTAGATCCTTGGATAGGGTGTGGAACTGTTCCTGTTTTTTCACTTTTTACAAGCCAATTCCATCAAGTACATTTTTGGCTGTCAATACTACTCTGGTTGACTTGTAATTTATTATTCTTATATCATATTCCCTACTACCAAAAGAGTCCCACCCAAATCAAAACGAAACCCTATGTCCGAGTTTAATAGATTACGCCTAATTCTAGATTCTATCGCACTAATATAATTTTGTTAATCCAAATATGGATTGTTGCAAGAGACAAAAAAGCATCAAAACAAGCTGAAATTATTTCCCATGTGACAACAAACAAGACGACAATATTTTTTTTTAACCATGGGAAACAGCGTTCTTGTTGAAAACCTGAGACGGAAATTTTAATGGGTCTGTCCTTGTTCTTCTTTGTCTTCCAAACCCCCTTGGGCCATTGCGGCCTAATAGCACGTCTAGGTAAAGCAGCGCCCTTATCCTTAGAATCGTAGCCTTTCTCAGCAGCAAGCACTTTCAGGGGTTTACGGGGGGGTGTACCGCGTTTTTTGGTCTTAACCTTTACACTGTCTAGAAGTGATATCACCTGATCTGTTTCACTACCATTGGCAGGTGTGGTGCTATTGGATAAAAACATTCCTGAGCCTTCAGTAAGAGTCTGTATAAAAATACCCTTTGCTTTTCCACGGGAAGCAACACCATTACCACCGCCCTTTCCAGGGGGAAAAAGACCCGTCCACCTCGCCATAACTCCAGTTGATTAACCCTTTCTCTTGTCCAATCCCCAATATTCCTGCTTGTAAAGCCTCTAACCTCCCGTCCAACTGCCAACGTTTGAGCCTTCGATGTGCAGAGCTCTTTTATACCCATATTTCTTTTTTTGGAATGTCACACCAACCACACCCTGTTATCAATATATACAGTAAGGTATTGAGTACATAACGAAATGAAGAATGTGGCATTCCTCGTTCGCTTTTCTCTGGCGGTTTCGGAAAAATATCCTCAAACAAAGACCACTCACTCCAAATGACTGAGTCCTTCAAAAGATCCAGCTATCAGATGATAATATCCCTCTTACTCAACAGGGATATTATCACCTTCTGCTATTACTGAGATAGGGCCAGGGGGAGAAAGGTTAATCTCAGCACCAATATCCCATTTAAAACAGGCGCAACAATGGATTTTAAGCAATATTCTGGAAAAAGTTCCTGTCCATGATGCTGCCCATGGTTTTTGTCTACAACGCTCCATTTTTTCCAACCCTAGCTCCCACGTTGGAGCAGATGTGATTATTAACTTTGATTTGAAAGATTTTTTCGGCGTTGCATAAGTGCGGGATGAATTAGCGTTTGAAACCATTTAGAAATTGTTGAAAATTTAGTGAAATCATCCCCTGATTCAGGAACGCCATTTTTTCCGTTCCATATCCTATCCTCGTGTCAAAGCGTTATTTCAATCCTGGGGCTATTCAGAAGCAGCTGCTACAATCTTCGGTTTGCTACGTACAGCTGCCGAAGTTGAAGAAGTCGAATTAGACGGGAAAAATTATTATGTGGCTTTAGACGAAAGAAAGCTCCCCCAAGGTTCTCCACCCAGCCCCACAATTACGAACTTATTATGCCGTAGACTAGATAGAAAATTAACTGCGATCGCAACAAAGTATGGATTTAGATATACTTGTTACGTAGATGACTTAACATTTTCTCCACAAGTATAAAATTTGCGCCATATCTGCAATCTGAACAGAAATACAGAATCCATAGTTACTTACTAAGACTTTACCATTAACTCAGATAAAACAAGAATCCTACGTAACTCTAGACAGCAATAATTTACAGGGATTGTGGTTAATGATAAAGTAAACATTTCCAAGAAAATCTTGAAAAATTTCCGTGCGACCCTCTAAAAAATAGAGAAAGATGGCATTACAGGAAAGAAATGGCGTAATTCTCCTAACCTCTTAGCATCAACTACTGGCTTTGCAAACTTTGTTGCCATGGTGAATCTAGACAAAGGCTTAGAGTTGCAAAAACAAGTAAAAAAAATTAAACGAAAATATCGCTATAAAAGTTAGTAGTTAGATGCTTTGGATTGTTTAAAGTTAATACGCAACCCATTCTGAAGAAAGTTGGGGTAAAGCAGTTTCAGTGGCAGTAGTATCATTCATTAGCCATAGATTAGTATCTCCAGTTTCACTATTGCGCCAAAAAATATCGGTTTTACCATCACCATTAAAATCTCCAATATCAGGCTTGGCTGATGGTGTAGTAGCTGGTAAAAATGCAGCTCTCTCTAGTGAGAAACCATTCATCATCCAAGCTGTATTTTCTCCAGTTGTTTCGTTATGCCAAAAAATATCGGTTTTACCATCGCCATTAAAATCTCCAACCGACTGTTTCCAAGACGAATCCCGCTTTTCTACAGAACTACCAATGGAGAAGACTCCATTCATCAGCCAAATAGAATTTTCTCCGGTTTCCCCATTTCTCCACAAAATATCAGTCCTACTATCACCATTAAAATCACCAACACTAGAATCCCAGCCTGAATCAAAATTTAATAGGGAATATTCTGATAGGTTGGTACCGTTCATAAACCAAACTTTGTTCTCGCCTGTCGTGTTATTACGCCAAAACACATCACTTTTGCTATCACCATCAAAATCGACAATGCTAGGAGTCCAATTCAAATCTTGTTGAGATAGAAATGCAGCAGTCGTAACAGTAGTATTGTTAATTAACCAAGTAGCATTCTCTCCTGTCGTATTATTACGCCAAAAGATATCGCTTCTACCATCGCCGTTAAAATCGACAATATTATATGACCAATTAGAATCAATATTCTGTAATCCTACATTGGATATAATTCTAGTACCATCCATTAACCAAATCACATTCTCTCCTGTCGTATTATTACGCCAAAAAAGATCACTTCTGCCATCACGATTGAAATCAGCAATACTATATGACCAAGCAAAGTCAAGACTAGGTAATGACTCTGTCAACAAAACATTTCCTCCATCCATTAACCAGATGGCTGTTTCTCCTGTTGTATTATTACGCCAAAATTTATCCGTTTTGCCATCACCATTAAAATCAGCAACAATTGCTGCATTACTAAAAATTGGGTTGGGATTAGGATTTTTGCCAGCAGCCTCAAACTGTTGGTTAATTTCTAATTCTGATGATGAGCTAGCAGAAATAATATGTTGATTGCTAACATTAATCCCTTCATCGAAACTATTAACAGCTGTAGAAACATATTGAGAATCAATAGTTTCCGAAATATTGATTCCGGAATTTCCAGAAAAGATCATATTCTTTTAGATTGTGAGTTTTTACCATTGTCTCTCATGTTATTTATCTTTTTTGTCATTTCTTAACATCTAATGTTTGGTAAAAATGTCGTTAAAGATATATCTGATCCCTGCATAAATATAATTTTATTATTAAGTTCTATTTGTATAATAATGAGTGCTAAAGATCTGTTATTATCTGTATAATTACTTTTTACTTTTTATTTAACTCATAAATATTGTAGGTTGAATTCATATTTTTCATGATATGAGAGTCTCTCATTTTTATTTTTTTAGTAAAACTGATGATAAATTTAGTTTCCAAACCATGGGTGAATAAATATTCTAATGAGCCATCAGACTTCTCTACAATAGTTTGATGAAAAATAGCCAAACTAAACCTGTTAATTTACCTACAGGCTTAGTTGTAAAAAATAGATAAAAAAAATTATCATGAATTTATTTTTTGATTCCAAAAACATTATTTATAATCCAAACTTATATATGTATTTCATTTTTTCACTGAGTTTGAATTTGAATATTAAATTGAGGGTGTATACCCATTTTTTACT
>CBZS010000584.1 GCA_000613065.1 Richelia intracellularis
CGCTTTACTGGGTAAGGGTTTAAAATCGGACGGTCCCTATTCATTAGGGAAAGTAATTGAATGGAAACGTGGTTACCCAGTCTTCGCTGTCAATTCCCGTCTCAACCCCTAATTATTAGATTGATATAGAAGTAAAATTGCAAAAAAGTCGCCTCTATATCAAGGTGACTTTTTATATTTTTTGATAATTGATTTATAGACAGCTTTAAAGCTTAACTTTTTGATTGTGTCCAGACTTGGGAAGAATCTCTACATCCTATCTAATCTTGCGCCCAGTTAAAGCTTCCCGCACATCCAACATCGCTGTATAGGTTGGTAAGATATGTAAAGTCTCCTCTGCGGGTGTATTTTCTAAAGCAGTAGCGATCGCTTGCCGTACATCTGGTTCTAGAATCAAGTTAACGTTACCTGGCTGGCTATCCTGACTGTATTGTAATCGTAATGCCATATCATAAACGCGATCGCCACTAACTACTAAGGTTCCCCCCCTAGTAACTAATTTTTCCGTATCCACATCCCAAATCCAGGACACATCTTCACCATCCTGGACGCGATCGTTTAATATCATCAAGGTGGTTTTATCTTCACTTTCTGTTACCACGCGAATAGTTTCATTAGTTCCCACAGGATTTTTAGACAACAAAATCCGTACTTGCTTCCCATTCACATCTAACTCCTCAGCCCTGCCAAAAGCCGCTTGGAAGGTGGGTATAGTGGCTTTTATAATCTCTGTATTAATACCTAGTTCCTGAGCAGCAGCAGCCGCAGCGAGGGTATTGTACTTGTTATATAAACCAATTAGTATCTGATCCCACTCCTGACTGTTAAGGGAGGGTTGACTCTTAGTAAAACCACATCTAGGACAGGTAAAATCACCTAAATGTGATAGATATACACCTTGGTAATCAAGGGAATGTCCGCAACTAGGGCAGTAAATTGAATCTACTGCGTGGGGAATGCTTTCTAAATAACGTTCCGGTTCCGTTAAACCAAAAAGCATACCTTTTGCTGTAACTGCTGACCGAGGTAACATAAAGTCGGATCATCAGCATTGGTAATTACTGTGGTATTGGGAGCAAGACTAGATATAGCCTTAGTCCACCGCTTATTAATGGTATCAACTTCCCCGTATCTATCCAATTGATCACGGAATAAGTTCAAACATAGAACAATGCGCGGTTGAATGGGATTTAGTACCTTGGGGAGAATATTCTCATCTACTTCTAAAATGGCATAATCCACATCTAACTTACCTACAAAATTGGCGCTTTCCATTAAAGCTGTTACCAATCCATTCTCTAGATTTGCCCCCGTGGAATTGTGAGCAACCCGATAACCCTTACGTTCTAATATTTCCCATAATAGTAGGGAGGTAGTAGTTTTGCCATTAGTCCCCGCAATTAAAATTACCCCACCCTTAACCTGAGAACTTAATTTTTCTAATAAACTCGGTGAAATATGGCGAGCAATGGAACCAGGTAACACACTCGCTGCACCTAAATTTAGGGATCGCATTGCTAAGGTTACCGTCTTAGCCACCGACACAGCAATACCTAGTTTGAACCAATCTAATGCTTTAATATTCCTTCCCACGTCTGTACCCTAGTTAATTCTTATGGCTGCTATAAATAAGTCGTTGAGATTATAGTGGATAGGGAACAGATAAAACAGAAAAGTGTTCCCATAGTTTCCTCAATTGTCGCGTAAAAAAATTAATATGGGCGAGTTTAGCGAATCTTGAGCAAAAAAGCTAGCAATTTTTCAACAAGATTTAAGGAAGAGACACGATGATGCGGTGACACCTCCACTTCTCCCACTCTCTCCCTCCTTTTTCTTCCCTCCATCCCCTCCTAGAGTTATCTTAAAAAGTGAGTGATTGGCGTATATATATGCACGTCAGTCAATAAACATTCAGCAAAAACTATTGGTTCATGGCATTAATTTTGATAGTTAACTGTAGTGCGGGCATCTGGCTCCTTTTCCTATTTGTAGGAAAAGGAGCCAGATGCTCTCCCTAAAAAGAAGGCAAGGGAGAGAGACGCTCTCACTACAGTTGCTTTACCCATCAAAAGTAATGAAAATGACTATTAGGGAAAAATTAGGGAATCAAAGGTTGGTTAATGAAGGGTATCACGTTACATTTTTTACAAAACAAATTCGCCCCCAATCCCAGGGTTTTATCTATATTCACACTAATTATTTGCCTATTCATTACCACTATACAACCAGCGATCGCTGGTATTGATGATGATAGATATGATGGCAATATTTTCGTTGTTTATGCTGGTAATGGTTCCCTCGTACCACCAGCACAAACCTTAGAACAAACATTAGCTGAACACAAACCTGCCATCTTGACTTTTTACGTAGAAAACAGCAGTGATTGTAAACAATATGCCATTGTTGTTTCTCAATTACAGGCATTCTATGGGAGAGCAGCAGAAATTATTCCCATCAATGTGGATGCTATTCCTCCACAAAAAAGCTATAAACCAACGGAACCTGGTTACTACTATTCTGGAGAAGTTCCTCAAGTGGTAGTATTCGATCAATCTGGAAAGGTAGTTTTGAATAAAAAGGGTCAAGTCCCCTACGAAGATATAGATGACAGATTACGGGAAGTATTTGATTTATTACCCCGTACAGAATCCGTGAGATTAAAACGCCGTTCCTTTAATGAACTAAGTAGCGAATTAGCTCCATAATTTAATGGGCAGAGAGATATATTTTTTCTGCCCTACTTTTCCGTTGAATAGGATACGATACCCCTTTGTAAAATCAGACATAATTGTTCATACTTCTCTAAAAAACAGGTGAAATGATACTGAGTTGCACCGAAGTATCAATATAAAACCAGTATTGTAAGTCCCTCGATTTATTTATCGAGGAGGTAACTGATAACTGATAGCTGAAATGACAATGTCCCAGGTTTACACAACCCAAGAGCTAATTCAAATTTTGGCAGACGAACGTCGTGCTTGCCTTAAGGGAAAACGTTTGAAATTAGAAATTAAAGTATCAGGTAATCCTGTTATTGACCAATTTATTAAAACTGATGGGTTACAAAAATTTACAGCTTATCAAGATTTTAAGGCTGCAATTCATGAATATCAAAGAGAATACCAGGTATCAGGCATAGTTAATCAAGCAATAAGTGTCAAGGGGAAAACCTTACATTACCCAGCACTCGACTCTCAATTAATTACTTTACCTAATGACATAACCATACTCAAAGCTGCTAAGAGTTCTATCCTGAATTTTTGGTATGAAGTAACTGAAGAGATGGATTTATATTTGAGTATGAATAATGGTAAGCAACATCAATCAATTAATAAAATTGATGTAGAAAGGATTGCCCAAAGAACTGAATGGTGTGGCTTGTGGAAATGGGAAAATTCCCAATTTCTGGAAATAATTTTACAACTAGGTTGGGGCAAAGTCGAATCAGCCGCTTATCAAAGAAACTTTCCCGTTTCTGGCAGCGAATATATCCATGCTGTGAATCCTGGAAATACCCCTATAGGTTAATATTTAATATTATCTTTATATATGTAATATAAATAAAAGTTTGACAGCTCGTATTTTCACAGAGTATAGCGTTAACCGTTGCAATTTTAATTAACTAAATTTATCTTCAGATGTTTATAAATTGAATTGCGAACGCTATTGCTTCGTAATAATGGGAATAATGTTCAGTCTACCTTTTACTACTAATATTGCCCAGGGAAAAGAAGCATACCAGAAACCAAATCAGAAGAAAGAAAATCTTAAAATAAATAGCAAGCTCAACCTTGTTCAACAGACAGAAAATTTTCCTCCATCTACCATCAATAAATTAGAACAGAATGGGAACGCAACCACACTTGGTATCAAGTACAAGCAACCGCAAACAATCGTTACAAGGGATACAAAAATTTCTACCTCTGCTGGAGATATTCAAAAGCAATCGAATTTATTAACTTATTTATTAACTTAGTCGGGCTTATTTGATATTCCTAGGCTAAATCCATCCCAGGTGAATTTTTAACTGGCAACAAAACCAGTTATAGGTAAACCGTATGAAAATATTTTCCTAGATGCTGCTAATTTTCCTCGTCTCAGCGACTTCATAATTGCTGATAAGAATCATAGCAGGACACCCGGCAAATGGTCTGGAGCTCGTCCTGATGAACACGCACCCATTGGCGTAATGGGAGAACATACCCATCCCATGGTAAAGGTCAGTTTATGTTCTCCTACCGCTATATGCTGATGCGTATGCAGGGAAATCGGGATGGTACAGATAGTCTCAGCAACAGTGAAGTATTACAGCAGTTTATGGTCACACCGACAAAAATGACCATGGAAATGCATATGTTTGGAGCTATGTATGCTCCAAGTAAAGATGTGACGTTAATGGTGATGGTTCCTTATATTGTTAAAGATATGGATCACATTACCCGTACAGTTAGACGCTTCACTAGCAACTCTGAGGGGTTTGGAGATATTCAAACATCTGCTCTATATAAAATTTTTGACAAAAGTAATCAGCGTATTCACTTGAATTTAGGAGCAAGTATCCCCACTGGTTCCATCAACGAAAGGGATGATACACCACCTGATAACAACCAGATACTACCCTATCCCATGCAAATTGGTTCTGGAACTTTCTATTTATTACCAGGAATTACTTACCTCGGTCAATCAAAACAAAATTCTTGGGGAGCCCAACCCATGGGAGCTGTCAGGGTAGGGGAAAATAGCAATGGTTATGGTTTAGGGAATCAATTGCAATTAACAGGTTGGGTGGCTCGAAATTGGAGTGAATGGCTGAGTACTTCCCTACGATTAAAAGGTAGAACCTGGGGCAATATTAGTGGTGCAGGCTCTCGTCTTAATCCGATGATGATTCCTACCGCAGATCCTGATATAAGGGCAGGAACCCAACTAGATATAGGCTTTGGAGTTAACTTATATGCTCCTAAGGGGAATTTGAAAGGTAGTAGCTTAGCAGTAGAATTTGAATTACCCTTGTATCCCACATTCGGCAGGTGCGATCGCAAAATGTTGTATTTTTGAAATATGAGTTTTTCAGAATCACAAATCAAAGTACAAGATATCGATCACTTAGGCATAGTGGCAGGGATTATTGATGAAATGAGTTTGGTTGATTTGTTCAACCAACTGCTTGGAACTCATCCCCAATAAATAATCAGCGCAGGCCAAATGGTCAAAGCAATGATTCTGAATGGCTTAGGCTTTATCAGTGCACCACTATATTTCTTTGGGGGCGACTCTTTTGGTAGTACGGAGTATGATATAAGAATAATAAATGATAAGTCAACCACAGTAGTATTGACAGCCAAAAATGTACTTGATGGAATTGGCTTGTAAAAGGTGAAAAAACAGGAACAGTTCCACACCCTATGCAAGGATGTACATCAAATCAAGGTATGTTTTGGTCACAAGCACGAGAACTATTTGAACAGATAGTTAGTTGGTTAGACTCAGACAGAATTTGTGGGTTAGAACACTCCCAGATAGAGAGTAAGTTACTTGAGAATGGATACGAACTATTGAGATGGTTGTTACAAACAAAGATATTTTGATAAACGCAGTCAAGATGAAATAGAGGGAGGCGTTGCATAAGTGCGGGATGAATTAGCGTTTGAAACCATTGATAAATCGTTGAAAATTTAGTGAAATCATCCCGCACTTATGCAACGCCAAATATCTGTTAATAAATGGACACGGGTTCTTTCTACAGGTGGGTCTTCTATCTCACTAAAAACTAATGACATTTTTTCTGTAAATGCAGTGGGATTGGCTATACT
>CBZS010000585.1 GCA_000613065.1 Richelia intracellularis
AACCGAATACTGTTTGTGCTAACCTTGCTCTACCTTGGCAATATTTCAACGTCATCTGAGCTTGAAAGCCCCGACGTTCTACTCCATTCATTTTCGATGCTGGCAACCGCAAGTCTTATATTTGTTTGTGATCTTGTTAATGATTTGGGTTCCTCTACTGGGTCTAGCATACTCCAAAATACTTGCCCCTGTTTTTTTACTCATCAACATTACATCTTACTTTCATTGGTAAATTATTTATTATAAATCACCTTAAGTCTATATCCCTACGGTGTAATGCACCATTATGAGATTAGGTATAATGCCACAGCTATTATGATTTAGTAAAATATTTTTTGATGATTTTTTCGGTAGTATTCTTCAAACGCAGTTGTGCTAACCTCATGTGAGTTAGATCGCTAATTGAAATTATATTATCGTGATTTTTCTCAAAGAAAATATTTATTTCCTCTAATATCAACCCCAATTTTTTAACAATATTTTGTGTCCGATATTCTGGTAAAAATGTTTCTGGTAGTGTCATAGCTTGCCAGTTATCTATCACTTTTAGAATTCTCTGCACATCAAACCGAGAAGAGTAAGCAGCAATTTTGTGACAATTAAATCCCGGATCTAAATAATCTGCGAGTCCACCATTAATGCTAGAAAATACTTGACATCCACAGGCAAGTGCTTCTAGAGGTTGTAAACCAAACCCTTCACTTACGCCCCTTTGTGCCCAATATTCAGCAGAATCATACAAATAAACTTTAACCTGATTAAATAGTCCAGGAACATCATCAATATAGGAATTAATTACAACAACATTACATTTATGTTGTTGTAATTCTGGAACCAATTGTTTAAGTAAATATGTTGATGATTTACGGGCTAATACTAAAACATCAATGTCTCTTGTTTCCTGATAATTATAAAACTCATCAGAAATTTGATTGGGTAAATAATAAATTAACGAATTTGGTGACTTTTGCCCCCAATATCCCATGGAATTACGGCTGACAGTAATAATTGGAATGTTGGCTGGTAAACTAAAGCCATACCCAGTTGTATGGGCATGATAAATTATATTAAACCCCTTTAATTTTGCTGAAAGTTTCGGTACATCAAATCCCCAACTAATGACAAATATACAATCATCCAGTTGCTTTTGCTGAAGTAAGTCATCTACAAATAGTTTGTCTTGCTCTCGTTGACGATAGGTAACAACCTCAGCATTACAAATTTTTTTTGCTAACTCTACAGTTTTCAATTCTGCCCACAATCCACCACAGGCAAATTTACCATCAGTTCCAGGAACTAAAAAATATAAATTTCGCATAGGTATACTAATTTCAATTACCTAAATATATATGTAACTTGAGCTTGGAAGTAGAGGAAATGTAAAAATGGGAGTATTCAAATGTCTAAATTGGTAGTGAGGGCAGTATTTGATTTGGGTGCGACTCTTTTAGGAAGACGGGGAGTGGAACGTAGACAGGTATTGGAAAAGGTGGAGGGGTAGTAGAACAACTAGCTTTGATAACTTGCTTTATCAAAGGAATACCACTAGAGTACAAAGCCAGGTGATTGCGTTTATCTTCTTGTTGTAGATGAAACTGCCAATACTCATCCCAATCTCCACTGATGTATAAAGAACCCAGGGGTAAAACAGGCTCACCACCCCTCATGGTCCATCTAGCCCCAATGATATCCATCCTGTGTTTAATCAGGTGGCGACAAGCACCCTCAATCACCTCCGTGGCAATGGGGGAGGCAGCTTTTAAGTAATCGTCATATTTGAGGGATTTGGCATTGTTAAGTAAATATCTAGCACAGGTATCCACAGGTTTACGTTATCGGGGGGTGAGTTTGGGTAAACTAGCACTCCGGCGCATACCTCGGGCAACTGAACTTGATTTACCTTCAAGGATAAGCTGTAAACGTTTGCTCACCCAAGCTTCTGCCTGTGTTGAAGTCTGAGAATAAAAGACAAATGCAGCTTTCCACAAATACTCAATCACATGGATAATATCCCTGTCTTAGTCCATGAAAATATTCCTGTGCTGGTAGATTAAACTCCCCATCCAAAGCAAATAGCGTATTTATCTTTCTTCCTCCATAACCGATTCTATTGGCGATTACTGTGCCTAATAATGTGGTCAATTTCCGCGACAATTTTTTCTTGTGTGTTCTGTTTCCTGAGTCTGTGCCTGCACACTCTGCCTCTATTTCATCTTAAGTGCGTTTATCAAAATATCTTTGTTTGTAACAACCGTCTTAATAGTTCGTATCCATTCTCAAGTAACTTATTTTCTATCTGGGAGTGTTCTAACCCACAAATGCTGTCTGAGTCTAACCAAATAACTATCTGTTCAAATAGTTCTCGTGGTTGTGACCAAAACATACCTTGATTTGATCTAGATGCTTGCATAGGCTGTGGAACTGTTCCTGTTGTTTTACTTTTTACAAGCCAATTCCATCAATTACATTTTTGGCTGTCAATACTACTGTGGTTGACTTGTGATTTATTATTCTTATATCATACTCCGTACTACCAAAAGAGTCGCACCCATTTGATTTACGCTCACCCTAAGTTTTGCCTACCTTATATATTTTATTGAGTCTGTTAAGGCTAGACTAAAGCTTACTATGCGGCACTATGAGCATTGCCACATCGTTGGTTTGCAGGTACAGCTTCCATGATTTTCTGTGGCATTGGTAACTTTAAGTTATCCATTAATTGGATAAATTCATCCTTGCTTTTATGGGGAAATCTGGGATTGAGTTTTCTTTCCTCTCCAATAGTAGATACTGTATGTCCTGGGTAATCATGTCCTGGATAAACCAAAGTATTATCAGGTAAACTAAACAGTCTCTGAGTTACAGAATCATATAAAGTTCCCGCATCACCATTTTGAAAGTCTGTACGTCCACAACCACGAATTAATAGAGCGTCTCCAGTCAACAAATGGGGGCATTGCATAAGTGCGGGATGAATTAGCATTTGAAACCATTGAAAAATCCTTGAAAATTTAGTTAAATCATCCTGCACTTATGCAATGCCCAAATGGGTCTCATTGATTAAATATGCCATATGACTATCTGTATGACCAGGGGTTGCGATCGCCTTAATCTTAATTTCCCCTATACTTAAGATATTGCCATTTTTGATATATCTATCAGCACAAACAGCATCTGAATTTTCTGGTAAGACACCATGACATCCCGTATTCTTTCTTAGTTCGCTGGTAGCATTGATATGATCGGCATGGAGGTGAGTTTCTAAACAGTAATCTAATTTTAGCCCCAACTCTTCAATTAATGCCAAATCCCCGTCTAATTTTTCTATTACTAGATCTACTAAAACAGCTATTTGTGTGTTTCTATCTGCAATTAAGTATGTGTATCTACTTTATTTTCGATCAAATAATTGACTAAACAACATTTTTACTACCTCCATAAATCATAAGTCAGAAGCACAGAAAATATACAAAAATTATTGCTTATTGTTGATTGTTTATTCGTTAAATTGCTATTTATTTAGGATAAATAAATTTGTGAACGCTAAAAAATAGTGTTATTTAAATGAGTTCAATTTTCTTAGCTATTGCTCGCGTAATACATAACCGACTCCCGGTATAGTATGAATTAAATGCTTTTCATTCTTCTTCTCAATTTTCATGGGGAAATAACGTATATATACCTCAATTACATTATAATCATCTTCAAAATCGTAACCCCAAACCTTATCCATAATTTGTTCTCTGCTAAACACTTGAGGAAGATTCCTAATTAAGTATTCTAGTAAATCAAATTCTTTTGCTGTCAATGATATAGGTCTTTTGCCCCTAAAAACTTCATGACTAGCGCAGTTCAAACTACAATATTCAAACTGTAATAAATCACGTTCATCTTTTTGATTACGGCGTAAGTGGGCACGAACTCTTGCTAGAAGCTCTTCAATGCTAAAAGGTTTAATTATGTAGTCATCAGCCCCTGCATCTAAACCAAAAAGACGAAATTCTACATCATATTTAGCTGTTAAGAAAATTATAGGTAATTGAGTACCTGTTGCTCGTAAACGGTGATAAATTTCTACACCACTGATTCCAGGAAGCATCCAATCTAAAATTAATAGATTGTGTGTTGATTCCCGCCCTAAACTTATCCCCGTAATTCCGTCATGGGCAATACTAACTTGATAACCTTTACAAGTTAATTCTATTTCTACAAATTTAGCTAATCTTAGTTCATCTTCAATCAGAATAATCTTTGATGCCATGATTGAAGTTCCTCACTCTAAAGTTAGTTAAATGATTGCAAAAATCAACATAATTTGTGGATATTTAGTAACTTTTACACTAAATATCCATACAAATCAAATGTTGCAAGCAAGGAAAAATTTATTATCTATCTATCAATAATTATTATTAATTTAACTAACTAAAGGCAAAGAAGAATCTATCTGATAAAAACGATTATTTACACCCTAGTTACAACGAATATCTTGCCAAATTACTGTAGCTGCTAAAGCACCATCTGCTACTGCAATTACTACTTGATTTAGCCCTACTTCTAAATCACCAATTGCGAAAAATCAAGGGTGATATGTGCAACACATTCTATTTGTAACTAAGTTCTCACCTTGAAATTGAATATCTATTCCAGAAAGATAACTAGAGTGATATTGAGAACCCATAGAAATTAATCCCGCTTCCAATTTTACTACAGAAGCATCCATAAGTCATACACCATTCATGTGGTGGTTTTCACCCAGAAACTTATCTATGGAGTCTTCTACCAATTGGTATCCACAGTCTTCTATTCTTTGACGAAATTGAGAACTAACATCAAACATATCTTCGGTAAAAAGGGTGATATGTGGTGAAAACCAGCCAAGACTAAAAGCAACTTCTAGACTGGGTTGGTTTCTTCCAAACACTCCCACTTTTTTATTCACCATTTCGTAGATATCACAGATAAAGCAGACGTGCAACTTGTACGCTGCATATTCATACATATCCTGCGTATCATCAAGGAATAGTAAGTTATTAATAATACCACTAGCAGCTATTAAATATTTGGTGCGAAACTCAGCGTAAATACTGTCTTGACGAGCAACTTTAACTCGAACAATAAAGATATCTCCTTCTTCAACTACTTCGTCTACATAGCCATTGAGTAAATCTCCCCCCAAAGACAAATAGTGATCTTTACCATTTTTTAGTAAAGTGCGGCCAGGGGTATTTGGTGCTAAACCAAGATAGTTGTGGAGTTCTTCCATCTAGAAGCAACGAGCCTTTCCTTTGTCAATAATTAAGCTTGATAATGGATAGCGTTGCAAGTATATTCCCGCAGATAATCCCCCAGCAGCTCCACCCATACATATGGGCACCTCGATTAATCAAGTATTAGGTGATTTTTGAAAAATAAATTACCAGCTAAAGCGGTTGAATCAAGATATCCCATTTGGGCAACAGTAGATTTCGCTGTAATCTAGACTCGACTTGTTTCATAGCTTTCTTTGTTAGAGAAATCCCTTTTTGATAAACAGTTTTACTTAAACTCAAGATAGAATATAAGCCTTTCCAACTCATACTCGAAGCCCAGGAAAGCATGACTTCAACATCAACAAGCTTCGCCCGCCCCATTCCAATGCTTGTCAAGAATACCCCAACAACCCTCTATGGGATTGTATTTTCTATGGTAAGGAGGATAGTAAAGCAATTGAATTGGTATATTTAAGAGATCAACAAACTCAACCATCCTTTTTTTTTATTGAGTTCTTACTCCATTACTTTCCGGACCATTATCAACTTTAATTTGTATCAGTTCGGTATCCTGCTTTTGTTCTGGTGTCATTGTCTTCCACCATTCAATTAGAGTATGAACAATAAAATGCCTGGTTTTATAAGAACAACTACCAAAGTTAATATAAAATAATTGCCCACTATCTTCATCAAGAATCCCACAGGAAGTATATTTTTCTGTGGATCCCATATCATGATCCTCAGCTTGATTGTCTCCTCTCGTTTTTCCACCACGAGAATAACCCCCGATATTAACGGTAGCTTTGCAATCCATGCTTAGTCCTTTGACTTTGAGGCTTGTTTATTGCGGCTCAAATTCTTTGATGTTGTTGAAGATATCATCCGTTTGTGGAATTTTTTTTGAGGTTTGGCTTTTACTACTTTACGAAGACGATAGCCCATTCGATTCAATACTTGTGCCATTGTACTGGCGCAAGGCAATTGCTCCTGGGTAAATCCCTGTTCTTTGAGTTTTTCTAGTGCGGATGTTGCTGTTAACCGGGTATAGGCTAAGGAAGTTTTAAATGTTGGGTCTTCTTGAGAATGAGATTCTGCAATTTGTCGCAGGGATAATGCGACAAGAGGTTGTTTCTCCTCCCAACGCTTTGCTCCGCTAAAGGCTGATTGTAATCCCACACAGATTATCCCTGTTCTTTTTTCCGCTAACCCTAACTTTATATTTTCTCTACCCCAACCGAATACTGTTTCTGCTAACCTTGCTCTACCTTGGCAATATTTCAACGTCATCTCAGCTTGAAAGCCCCGACGTTGTACTCCATTCATTTTCGATGCTGCCAACCGCAAGTCTTCTATTTGTGATCTTGTTAATGATTTGGGTTCCTCTGCTGGGTTTAGCATACTCCAAAATACTTGCCCCTGTTT
>CBZS010000586.1 GCA_000613065.1 Richelia intracellularis
TGTTACCCTTTCTAGTATCACCCCTGTAATGGGGGATTTTATTTTGCTGTAAGACTTACGCTCCCTAGCTTGGGTAACTACCGCTACCTGGGCACTTAACCTACCTCTAGCTGCTGCAACAGCTTCTTGTTCCGTACGGACTATTTCTTGGGATGCCCGTAAAACTTGGGCATTGGTACGAGCTGTAGTGCGAGTCTGTTCTGCTACCTGTTTAGCAATCGCTCCTTCTTTGAACAGTTTTTCTTGTCTTTTAAGCATCCGCCTGGGATTGTAATAATTCTAACTTTACCCTTTCTA
Source organism: Richelia intracellularis (assembly GCA_000613065.1). Taxonomy (GTDB): domain Bacteria; phylum Cyanobacteriota; class Cyanobacteriia; order Cyanobacteriales; family Nostocaceae; genus Richelia; species Richelia intracellularis_B. The sequence goes on from CBZS010000586.1 coordinate 298, forward strand.
CATCTGCACGGGCATTGCTAACTTTATTTTTTGCTCTAGCGACTTCTGACTTGAGGGCGGCTAATTCTGCTTGTGCCTGATCGAACTCTGTGTTCAGTAGTGTATCATCTATTTCTCCGAGGAATTGCCCTTGTTTAACCTCGTCCCCTACATCTACCGTTAATGCTAATAATTGCCCTTGAACTTGCGTTCGCAAAGATACTGTACGAAAAGGGGTGGTAGTACCAGTATATTCTGAAGGTGATCGCAAAAAATCCAAACGAGCGATCGCTGTATCTACAGAAATCACACTACCTTTTCCCCTGACTGCACCACGTTTCTGGGGTTGATCCTTCCCTGACTCTTTGGGAAATGCTCCACAGCCAGTGGCAATTAATCCAACACTTAATACACCAACTATAAAAAAAATATACTTAGACTTACCCAAGCAGGGCAGTAAGTATTTAGGATACAGTTGTTTGCTGTATTTTGTCATGTTGGTTTGTGGATTAAAAATAGCCATAGATTAATAGAGCTTTTTAAGCATATTACAGTAATAATCGCCCAAAATCATCTTTATTGCTACTCTCAGGGCTTTTTTATTATCAATTTAGCCTGATATTAACTAATAAAGGTAGATATTGGCTATTGATAATTAGCATCAACAGGAATTTTCCATAATCAGATTGGTCAATGGGTAGGCATTTATTAACTTTATGTTGCAATTCTAAAGATAGTATAAATCTTTTTTTTCAATTTCAGTATTGCAGTTCTGATAATGGGGGTAAAAGAAGACATATTTATGACGCTGTCACATTGGGCTGCACCAATTTTCTATACCTATAAGCCATACATCATTGAGTGACATATCGAATTTCTACGGTAGGGGAAATCACCAGTATTATTTAGGCTGAACCCACATTCCGCAGGTTAGTTAGCAAAGAAGATAATATTTACGACAGGGAGCACTAAAAAACTGTAGAATCCAGCACCGCTGTTCACTGAGGTTGGAAATCTGTTTCAAAGAAGCGAACGTGAATAAATGAATTGACATGAAACATTGAAACACCCAACCTAAAGTAGGAGTGGCAGTTGGTTTACCTAACTGATTTTGAATTGTTTGGGAGCCTCGTTTTAGAGATTGGGGTAATCCCCTCTGACCTAGGGTGTAAACTAGCAAACACAAACCCATAACCATTGCCAAAGCCGCCACTGTTTTCCTTGAATTTAGAAACACAGTGGAAGTAAAAAACAATGGGTCTTTGAGAAACCGAAAACCACGTTGTGTAGATTGTTGTGCCTTATATTCACGTAAAATCTCTTCGTTGCTAAGTTTGTCGGCATCAACAACATTGTTGGCAAGAATAAACCTGCCAGCCTCTTCTGTGGCAATGGTAATTGCAGTCTATTTGGGTACAATTTCGGCTTGAATATGGGAAATTAGGGTAGGCTGAGAATCCTTACGAGGTCTACCACGTCCCCGGTGTTGGCCATATTCAATAACTTCAATATTTGCAAGTTGATGAAATGGCAACTGACTCTCAAGTAATTTGGCTGGGTTGAATGCATCTTCGGCACATGCAAATTCCTGTTTACACAATTTTCCTAGTTGGGATTGTGCCTGGGTATATTTTTTGGTTAGACGTTTTTCCTGTTGTTTGAAGTCAGATTCTTTACGGGGTTCACTTTCTATCATTAGCCACCGTTTTAGCACACCACCAGAATAATTACAACAGGGGGCAATACAATATCCTGGGATTTTACTTGGTACAAATGCATCAATACTGTTCTTTTCTAATAGTTATTTTGCGGCAGTTAGGGTTCCAGGAACTGGAGATACCCATCTTAATTAGACTATCATCTGCAAATTGTCTTCAGTGTAAAGGGCTGCATCCGCAACAAATAAAGGATCAATTTACCATTGTTTGTGGAAATGTGCCATAAGTGTTCCAAACATGGCAGAATCGACTTCATTACCATCTGCAACTCTTAAATATAAAGGAATATCTCCATCACCACTCCACATCAAGTCAAGGATAAATTGTTTCAAATCTGGTCGGTGGTCTCTAGAATAACCATATGTAATTGTAATTAATCCTGATTGTGCTGATGGTTCATCATCAGTACCAGTTCCATAATCCCCATGTACATGAAATCAACTTGAATCCAAGTGGAAGCTGTCCATTTTCACTCCAAATCTATCTGCTGCTGATAGTGGGACTCGGATAAAAATTTCCGTTAATCCTGCATCATATAGTTTGTCTAAGACTCTGCCCAAGGGTTCACAGGGTAAGCGCATCTAATTTTGTAGTGAAAATTACAGATTGTTGTACATAATTGTGAAGTATGTCTTGATTGTCAAGTGCGATCGCCAACGACGGGCACTTCGTGCCTAAGCGCAGGCTACGCCAACGCCCTTTGGGGGGAAAGTGGAGGGGCATCCCCAAAAAAATTTGACGCAACTGGGGAACGCTTCCCTAGATTCGGTGGTGCCAGGTAGGGGCATCAAGACCTTGAGTAAGACCAATAAACACTCATACCCCCACCTGGCACTCCGCTACGCCACCGAATCTTCCCCAGTTGCTGGAACACTCGTGGGGCAAAAAAATGGAGATTTGGCGTTGCATAAGTGCGGGATAAATTAGCGTTTGAAACCATTGATAAATCGTTGAAAATTTAGTGAAATCATCCCCTGATTCAGCAACGCCGGAGATTTAAGTATTAAAGAAGTTAAGTCGTATGCTAAGGACGCAAAGGGTCTATCTGAACTGAACGGGTTAGTCTAATGGTATCTCTGACAAGAAGGCTTGGGCCTACCGGTTTCAAATCTTCAAAACCAAAGATTAAAAGCTCAAAAAATTTGAGTATAGCCAATGCCACTGCATTCACAGAAAAAATGTCATTAGTTTTTAGTGAGATAGAAGACCCACCTGTAGAAAGAACCCCTGTCCATTTATTAACAGATATTTTAATCATTGGAATACTATCAGTGATTCCAGGAGCTAAGGGATGGGAGGACATGGAAAATTATGGATTGAGTAAATACGACTGGTTGGAGCCGTTTTTAGCTTTACCAGAGGGCATCCCAAGTGCAGATACCTTTCGACGGGTGTTTGAACCCATTAACCCAAAAGTATTTGAGCTATGCTTTCGACGTTGGGTAGAATCAATAGTTGAAGCCCCAGGAGCACAGATAATTCCCATTGATGGTAAGACCCTCAAAGGTCCTATGATAGAGAACAGGGTAAATCAGCGTTACATCTAGTTAGTGCATGGTCGAATGAACATCGTCTTGTTTTAGGACAAGTAAAACAAGACGATAAATCAATGGAATGAAATTACAGCAATCCCTGCATTATTGGAATTATTAGACATGGCTGGATGTATTATTACCATTGATGCCATGGGTACCCAAACAGCAATTGCATCCCAAATATTTAATGCAAAAGCAGATTATGTTTTAGCACTCAAAGGTAATGATCCTACACTTTACGGACAAGTGAAAAATTGGTTTGAACAACAGTTATCTCAAGGCTTTAAAGCTATTATCCATAGTTATGATAAACGGGTAGAGAAAGGTCATCATCGTACTGAAAAACGTCAAATTTGGTGTGTTCCTATTTCTCAACTGCAAACTTTGGATAACCAAGACAATTGGGTTGGTCTTAAATGCGTTGTCATGGTTGTGCGGGTACCACATGTTTGGAATCAAACAACCCGTGAAGTTCAGTTTTATCTAACTAGTTTAAATTGTGTTCCTCGTAACTTAGGACAAGTGATTCGTCTTCATTGGGGTGTGGAAAATGGGTTGCATTGGACTTTAGATGTCACTTTTTCTGAAGATGGTTGTGGTGTCCGTACTGGTCATGCTCCACAAAACTTAGCACTTCTGCGGCGAATAGCTCTTAATGCTTTAAACCTAGAGCAATCTTTGAAACGTAGTAATCGCCAAAAATCTAATCCAGCCGCTATGGATAATAATTATATGTTGACTGTTCTTACTGCTTGTTTATCCCAACATTATGAGACCTGTCAACCCCCTTGTCAATAGAATTTGAGATGCGCTTACCCTGCAAGCGAACATCGTTCAAATGTTCTGGTTGTATTCCCTCTCCCAATAAATGTTCAGTTGCAATCCCTTCAAAGAACTTCTCAAATAAATATAGTAGTGCACTGATAAAGCCTAAGCCATTGAGAATCATTGCTTTGACCACTTGGCCTGCGCTGATTATTTATTGGGAATGAGTTCCAAGCAGTTGGTTGAACAAATCAACCAAACTCATTTCATGAATAATCCCTCCCACTATGCCTAAGTGATCGATATCTTATACTTTGATTTGTGATTCAGAAAAACTCATATTTCAAAAATACAACATTTTGCGATCGCACCTGCCGAATCTGGGGTGAAAGATAGTATAGCCAAATATTTAAGATTAATTCACTTACAAGGTTTGAGCCTCGCAATTAGGCATTTAACGCTCTGCCTCTTCTTGGGAAGGACAGAGCCATCGTGATTAATGTCCAGCTAGAAACTGGGAATTAGCATCTGCTCCTACGGATGATTATGTGCCATATTGTTCGACATTACATCAGAGAGGTACAATAAACCTCTTAAGATCCTATACGTAACGATAATTAAATAGTTAAGGGCATGATTACAAGCTCAAAACTTATGACTACCTCATCTTGTTACTTACTACCTTTTCCTTGCGTGTAGTGCTATACCACTTGCTTTTCCTGGTGATGCTGTAATTCTTCAGGAGAAAATGCTCCAATTTCCGTAATAATGGCTGTAATTAAATTAGCTGGAGTCACATCAAATGCTGGATTGTAAAATTCCACCCCAGTAGGAGTGAGAATTGTATCACCCACCTGGTAAATTTCCACTGGATGTCTTTCCTCAATGGAAATTTGACTACCATCAACAAGGGAAAAATCCACTGTTGATAAGGGAGCAGCAACAAAGAAAGGTACATTATGGGCACCAGCCACTAGTGCCAAACTATAAGTACCAATTTTATTCGCCGCATCACCATTAGCTGCAATCCTATCTGCTCCTACAACCACCGCATCAATGAACCCTTGGTTCATACAGTGAGCCGCCATGCTATCAGTAATTACAGTAACTGGTATACCTTCTTGGACACATTCCCAGGTTGTTAACTTCGCACCTTGTAACCGAGGACGGGTTTCATCTGCATACACCCTTGCTAAGCGTCCCGAACTCCATGCCGATCGCACCACCCCCAAAGCGGTGCCATAACCCGCAGTTGCCAATGCACCAGCATTACAGTGAGTCAGCAAACAAAGTTTTTCTGGAGTTGTTGGTAATACTTTTAACCCATTGTCACCGATGGCTTGACAGGTTTGTAAATCTTCTGAATTTATACTTTGGGCAGTATAAAATAAATTAGTTTTAATTTCTTCCACTGTGCCTAAAGTTTCATAGGCCGTTTTCATCATCCGTGATATTGCCCAGAATAAATTTACTGCTGTAGGGCGGGTAGCGCGTAGCATTTGCGCCACTTTTTCTAAGTGCTCTAAAAAACGACCGCGATCGTTGCTATCTATTTCCCTAGCACCCATATACATACCATAAGCAGCTGCTACGCCGATAGCAGGTGCACCTCGAACAATCATGGTTGTAATCGCTTGTGCCATATCTTCGCTGCGATTAATTTCCACAAAGGTATACTCACCAGGTAAGCGAGTTTGGTCAATAAGAGAAACTGCGTTGTTATGCCAGATAACGGGATAAACTTGGTTGGTGGAGGAATTCATGGAATTAATTAAAATGTAAAAGGTTCGAGGAAAGGGTTAGATATTCATTGATAGTAGGGATTATTTACACCCCTTAGATGCTGATAAGTTACACCATTCTAGTCATGACTAACAAGAGTTACAGCTAAACCATAGTTTAGGGGTTCAGCATTGCTAAACCCCTATGTAAGATATGCTTTAAATCATGACTTATAAATAGCCTAAAAACTCTTATCTTGTAAACTTTTCAGGCTAATCTGGGATCAGAAATTGCCAGGAAATAAGAATATGAGACTTAACCCTCCGACTGCTCTCATACTTAAGTACTAAACCGTAGGCACAGTGTTTCCTAAGGAGTTAGCTTTAAGAAGCTATCATATTCAATCCCTAGTACATCTCGGCGTAAAGAAAGCAACCATTTAAAATTTATCAAAGCCTTATCCTATAAGCTTTTTGACTTCTGAATTTTGACTTCCGCCTTGCGGTACTAGTGCCCATTCCCTAATCCCTATCTATGACATAACAGCTGATGCTTTTTGTTTAAAAAACCCCTGTAAAATGCGATCGGCAATTTGAGAGTTAGATAAACCTAAATCTGCTTTTGATTCATTAGGCTGGGCATGATCCACCAGTACATCAGGAACACCAATCCGCTTCACAGGTACTACCACATTCCCATCTAATAAAGCCTCTGCGACAGCAGAACCAAACCCTCCGGGAACACAGCCTTCTTCCAGGGTAACTACTCGTCCAATTTTCTCAGCCAAAGGTAGAATTAGTTCCTGATCAAGAGGCTTAACAAATCGAGCATTCACCACCGTAGCTTCAATTCCATGTTCGCTGAGAATTTCTGCTGTTTGCAAAGCTGGATGTACCATGGTGCCGTAGCCTAATAACAATAAATCGTCCCCATGGCGCAGAATTTCTCCCTTACCAATTTCCACGGGTTCCCAACCTTCTTCCATTAAAGGTACACCATAACCACTACCACGGGGAAAACGCATAGCGATCGGTCCTGTGGTAGTGGTTATGCCAGTCACCACCATCCGTTGTAATTCTGCCTCATCTTTCGGTGCCATTAACACCATATTGGGAATACAACGCAAATAGGCAATATCGTACATCCCTTGGTGGGTAGGACCATCTGCCCCCACAATTCCGGCTCTATCTAAACAAAAGAATACAGGCAGATTTTGAATGCAAACATCATGCACTATTTGGTCATAGGCACGTTGTAAGAAAGTTGAATAAATTGCTGCCACAGGACGCATTCCTTCACAGGCAAGTCCCGCTGCCAAAGTTACCGCATGCTGTTCAGCAATACCCACATCAATATACTGCTTGGGTAATTTTGCCTGGAGTTTATCTAAACCGGTTCCCGTCGCCATAGCTGCGGTGATACCGATAATTTTGGGGTTTTGCTCTGCCAATTTAACTAGGGTATGGGCAAAAACTTTAGAGTAAGAAGGGGGCTTAGGTTTACTAGAAGGAATGGCCTTTCCTGTAGACAAGTTAAAGGGAGATTGGGCATGGTAACCAACCTGATCCTTCTCGGCAATTTCATAACCCTTACCCTTCACTGTTGCTACATGAACTAAAACAGGTCCTTCAATTTGATGTGCTTGGTGGAAGGTATTAATCAACTCTTCAAGATTGTGCCCATCCACAGGTCCTATGTAGGTAAAACCTAATTCCTCAAATACTGCCCCCACCTTGGGTACAGCCAACCGTTTCATTCCTTCCTTTATTCTGCCCAATTCGGGGGATAGGGATTCACCTACAAAGGGGATATGCTTAAATTGTTCTTCAATGTTATCTGTAAAAAACTGTACAGGTTCACTCAAACGCATTTTATTAAGATAACGGGGAATTGCACCCACGTTGGGAGAAATGGACATTTCATTATCATTGAGAACAACTAAAAGCTTGGTTCTTGGTAAATGCCCGGCATGGTTAATGGCTTCTAACGCCATTCCCCCAGTCAAAGCCCCATCACCAATAATAGCCGCCACCTTGAATTTTTCTCCCCTAGCATCCCTTGCTAAAGCCATTCCTAAAGCCGCAGAGATACTCGTGGAAGCGTGCCCAGCACCAAAGTGGTCAAACTTGCTTTCACAACGCTTCAGATAGCCCGCAACCCCTTCCTTTTGCCGAAGAGTATGAAAATCGTTGTAACGTCCTGTAATTAACTTATGGGGATATGCTTGGTGTCCCACATCCCAAATAACCTTATCACGATCTAAATCTAGGGTTTGGTAAAGTCCTAAAGTTAGTTCGACAACACCCAATCCAGGTCCCAAGTGTCCTCCAGTTGCTGCCACGGTTTGTAAATGCTTATCTCGGATTTGACGAGCAATTTGTTCTAGTTGACGGATGGATAAACCGTGTAACTGGTTGGGGTGGGTGATTTCGCTTAGATGCATACTAAATAAAATTTTCCCTCTTTAAGTTTTCATTCCCATTATTTTGATTGTGCCATGGTAATGCTGCTTATAGAGTCAGTTGAGTTTTTGTTGATGCAGAAACATATTTGTATTCTAAAATACCTGAGTTGAATTTGTAGACAGCTATTAATAAGTCATTAGTATGACTCATTAAATAATTAATCTCAGCGTGACTTTATAGGGATTTTTCTTTGTTAATCGCATTAATGTTTTCCGCGAGCACTATAGTTTATGTATACCCCTTTCAAAATGATTTGGGTGCGACTCTTTTAGTAAGACGGGGAGTGGAACTTAGACAGGTATTGGAAGAGGTGGAGGGGTAGTAGAACAACCAGCTTTGAGAACTTGCTTGATCAAAGGAATACCACTAGAGTACAAAGCCAGGTGATTGCGTTTATGTTGTTGTAGTAGATGAAACTGCCAATACTCATCCCAATCGCCACTGATGTATAGAAGCCGGGATCTTTTCTTGAAATACCAAGGCTTTAGTAAAGCCGTTTTAACCAACCTAGTAACTATGGGGATTCAAGAAACCGAGAAATCATGATAAATGACTGTAAGAACCATAAAACCCAGATGGGGATTGGACTTTTTCCTTGGTAAATAGCTCCCAAATAGGTTCTATAAAGAACCCAGGCCTAAAACAGCCTCAGCACCCCTCATGGTCCATCTAGCCCCAGTGATATCCATCCTGTCTGTCTTTAATCAGGTGGGGACAAGCACCCTCAATCACCCCCGTGGCGATGGGGAACCCAGCTTTTAAGTAATCGTCATATTTGAGGTATTTGGCATTGTTAAGTAAATATCTAGCACAGGTATCCACGGGTTTACCTTCTTGGGGGGTGAGTTTGGGTAAAGTGGCACTCCGGCGAATACCTGGGGCAACTTAACTTGATTTACCTTCAAGGATAAGCTGTAAACGTTTGCTCTCCCAAGCTTCTGCCTGTGTTAAAGTCTGAGAATAAAAGACAAATGCAGCTTTCCACAAATACTCAATCACATGGATAATATCCCTGTCTTAGTCCATGAGAGAGAATATTGCTGTGCTGGTAGATTAAACTCCCCATCCAAAGGAAATAGGGTATTTATCTTTCTTCCTCCATAACCGATTCTATTGGCGATTACTGTGCCAAATAATGTGGTCAATTTCCGCGACAATTTTTTCTTGTGTGTTCTGTTTACTCAGTCTGTGCCTGCACACTCTCCCTGTATTTCATCTTGAGTGCGTTTATCAAAATATCTTTCTTTGTAACAACCGTCTCAATAGTTCCTATCCATTCTCAAGTAACTTACTCTCTATCTGGGAGTGTTCTAACCCACAAATGCTGTCTGAGTCTAACCAACTAACTATCTGTTCAAATAGTTATCGTGCTTGTGACCAAAACATACCTTGATTTGATGTAGATCCTTGCATAGGGTGTGGAACTGTTCCTGTTTTTTCACTTTTTACAAACCAATTCCATCAAGTACATTTTTGGCTGTCAATACTACTGTGGTTGACTTGTCATTTATTATTCTTATATCATACCCCGTACTACCAAAAGAGTCGCACCCAAATTATTTTTACTGTTTTTTACAATACATTCATACAAGTGTTTATACTCACAAAATAGATATAGTAGATTTTTTATACAAAAAGCTTTTAATTCTTACAATTTGGCCAAAAAATTGTATTTGTGTGGTGTATAAAGCAAAATGGCTGGTTATCTGTAATAGAACGCCGATTGGTTTAATTCCATAGACCATCGTTGATGTTGGGCACTGCTGAATGCAGGTATGAATTAGTGTATGCAACATAATCTTAACACTTTTGCGGTTTTGGTAATAATTTAACTTTGAACTAATTGTACAAGTCAGCCCAAGCGTTCGCATTTGGTACAAACATGATTTCTTTGACTATATTTTTACGTATTTATACATTTTTATACGTTTAGTGTAAATTAAGTTTTTAGACTATTGTAATTACGCTAATAATACCAAAAGCATGATTTTGGACAAATCCCAAAACCGTTATGGGCAAAAAGAGGTTTTTAATTTATATCCCTATTATGCAACACCCCTATTTTCTAACTCATAGTCAATGTTACCCACAGATTTACTCATTAATCGTCAAAATGGAGAGCAAATAATTCCTAAAAGAGTCAAAAGAGACTCCCAACATTTGCAAATAGCTACTGAATTAATTACCTGTTTTCAAGAAGCAGTAAATAACAACCAAGCTTTATTAGAGCGTCAATTATTAGACTTAGAAGGTGATACCCCAGACTATAAATTAAAACGGGGTTTAGCTTATATTCTCAAAAGTAGCTTTTCCACTTTTGAAGTAGTTAGTCCCCTAGAACCACCTATGTTAAGGGAACGGGTGTTTACTTTGGCAGCAAAGTCATCTCCGAGTCAAACTGCTACCCAAGTTACCCTAGAACAAATCGCCAATGAATTAACCCATGAATTGGAAAGGGAAATTTTACCTTCTCAAGTTAGGGATGGTTTGTATGCAGACTTAGCCGAAAATAAAATTATGACCATTTTTGAACCACCCACACCCCAAGCTTTACTCCACCGTTATAATCTCTCCCAAGTCCAGGGAATATTCTACAAAGCTAGTCAACTAATTATTAATGCCCATCGTAACGTACCAGGGGAATATAAACTACTATTCCGCTATTTAAAATTGTTTCAACTAATGGCATATATTGAAGGGGATGCCGATCATGGATTTACCATTACTATTGATGGTCCCACTAGTTTATTTAAACCTAGCACTAGATACGGATTAGCGATCGCAAAATTAATTCCTGCCTTACTCCACGTTACCAGATGGAGTTTAGCGGCTACTTTGCAAGTAAAAGATTTTTATAGCAATACCTGGAAAACCGGGCGTTTTACATTCAATTCTGAATGTGGCTTAGTTACCCATTATCCCCCTGGTAAACCCTACGATAGTATGATTGAGGCTTCTTTTGCTGATAAATGGGCAGCAATGAAAACTGAGTGGGTATTGGAACGGGAAGTGGATTTAGTTCCCATACCTGGGAGTGTGATGATTCCTGATTTTAGGTTAGTACATCCCAACGGACGTATATTCTTATTAGAAATTATCGGTTATTGGCGACCGCAATATTTACAAAAAAAGTTTTCTCAAGTACGCCGTTCTGATTGTGATAATTTAATTTTGGCAATTTCTGAGAGATTGAATTTAGATAAAGCCGGAGTAAAATTACAGGATGTGTCATCAAAGATTGTCTGGTTTAAACATAAGTTATTACCTAAATCTGTATTGGCAGTTATAGAATAGTAATATAATTTTCTAAATTCTCTTAACATAGAGAAATAAAAAGATTTACTTACAATACATTAGCCAATAAAAGACAAATTTCACGATACTGTCAAATCAAGTTTAGTACAAAAATATGGTTGGATAATAGTAAAATCAAATATCATCTCCTAAATTTACTACTACGTAAAGGCGCAGAGCGTCCCAATTAGGGACTTGGGGGATAACCCCCAAAATTTAGTGATACATCAGCGTAAGGCAGGAGTTTAGCACTCTACACCTACCAATTTGGCACTAGTTTCCCACATACGCCGAGCCTTCTCGTCATCACGAGCTTGGGGAGAAACCTTCTGCACAAAGGCTTTACGGTTTTCACTGTTACGATTTCCCCAACTCCAGTAAGCACCAGATTGTTTGAACTCAGGATCGGCAACAACCGAAGCTACCCGCTCTCCTGCTAATTCTTGGGATACATACCCCTTGGTGATATATTTCTGGAATAATGGGAATAACTTCTGAAATAATTTGTAATGATTCCGGAATAATGGGGTATCTGCGACACAACCAGGATACAGAGACGTGAAGGTAATGCCAGTGGATTCGTGATACCGCCGATGTAACTCCAACATTGTTAGTACGTTGCATACCTTACTATCTTTGTAAGCCTTCACTGGCTCAAACTTCTTGCCATCAGCCATGGAGATAGGTTCTTTAAAACCAGCCTCAAACCCCTCAAATTTACCTAAATCTGGACGGGGGTAAACTTTACCACCTGGTTCATCGGGATTATGAGTAACAGTACCTAAAATTACCAATCGCTTATCAGCAAGGGGTGACTTTTTCAAATCCTCCAACATTAAGTTAGAGAGGAGAAAATGCCCAAGATGATTGGTAGTCATGGTTAATTCATAACCTTCTGGACTACATAAAGGCTCTTTGAGCAAAGGCATATATATTGCAGCATTGCAAAGCAAAGCTCTTAAAAATCTACCACTAGCAGTAAATTCCCGAGAGAAACGCCGTACGCTCTCCAAATCACCCAAATCTATCTGCATAATGGTATAGCTGTCTTGAGGAATATCGAGAGAACGAGCTGCATCTCCAGCCTTTCTTACATCACGGCAAGCCATGACTACGTGCCATCCTTTATTTACTAGTGCCTTAGTAGCATACAAGCCCACCCCAGACGAAGCACCTGTAATTACAACTGTTGGTTTTTGATTTTGTTGCATTTTGTTAAAGCTGAATTCATCGCCATTGATTACTTCTATGATCTCATAATAGATGAATTCAAAGAGGTCATATACTGGTTTATTTCAGTATCATAGGTATTAATAAAAATTAAAATCAACTTTTTTTTAAAATTCATCAAAGTCAATTATTTCACAAGTGATAACTTCTCTATAACATTTATTAGAAACTATGCAAATAAATAATAATAAATATTCACGCTTACACATATATGACACTTTTCCAATAAGAGTAAACTTGGCATTGCCTAACATTCTCTCTAGTAATCTTCTCAACCTCTTATTTCCCTTAAAAACATTGTGGTGCAAGATCTGACTTGACAATATAAAAATTTCTCAGATGAATAATTCATATGAGGGGTTGATTATGCATTATGAACAGTAAGGTCTACTAATATCCGAGCTTTGCAGCTAATTTCCTTGTAGATTGAACAATTATAAAATCAGCACTGTTTATAGAAATGCAAAGACCGTGACTATAAATAAGCTGCACTCTATCATATTTGGTTGTAGGATTTTGGCAAATGAATTGAAAATGGAGAGACTGTTACTTTCAGGGGATTTTAATGGTAAGGCTGTATAACCCTAAGCTAATTTTAGTGGTAGACGATGATCGCTCATTACGGATCCAAATGCGAGCGCTCTTAGAAAATGATGGATATCAAGTGGTAGAAGCGGCTAGTGGTGAACAAGCGCTTTATGTATATACAGAAGTACAACCAGCTATGGTGCTGTTGGATATCATGATGCGGGAAATGGATGGTATTTCATTCTGTCAGCAATTGCAAAATCTCCCTGGTGGTGACAATATTCCTATATTAATTATTACTAGTACTGATGAGCCTGCATCCATAGAAAAAGCTTTTGCAACTGGGGCAATGGATTACATTAGTAAACCAGTGCAATGGATTGTACTACAGCACAGAATACGGCTCTTATTAGCTACCAGGCGAGGGGTTGAATAATTTCGTCAGCAAAACGAACAGATCCAGAATCAACAGGTGCAGTTACGATTAGCACTAGAAGCTGCACATATGGGTACTTGGGAATGGGATATTACCAATCAAAGGGTAATTTGGTCAGAAAAGAAGGAAGCCATGTTTGGCTTAGAAAAGGGTTCTTTTGATGGGACTTACGAAACTTTTATTAACTGCGTTCATCCAGAAGATCGGCATTTTGTTCATAATCAAATTCAAACTGTCTATCAACAAGGCACAGAATATGACCTAGAGTTTCGGATTTTAATGCCTGATCGTAGCATCAGTTGGATAATCAGCAAAGGTAGGGTATTTCGTAACCCTGACGGAGCAACTGTGAAGATGTGTGGAGTGGATTTAGATATTACTAACCGCAAACAAGCAGAACTATAACTACAAGAAACTCAGGAACGTTGGCAATTAGCACTGCGGGGAAATAATGATGGTATTTGCTTCCATCTAGTGGAAAAGCAACGAAGTGTTCTTTTCCACTAGATGGAAGCAAATGCTTGGTTATGAAGAACATGAAATTACCAATCATGTGGATGAGTGGTCAAATAGGGTACATCCTGATCATATTGGTTGGGTAACACAATTAATTCAAGACCACTTTGACAAAAAAAATTCCGTTTTATATCAGCGAGCATCGAGTTCAATGCAAAGATGGCAGTTACAAATGGATTTTAGATCGAGGACAGGCACTATGGGATGAGAACGGCAATGTAGTTAGGATGGCTGGTTCACATACAGATATTACTGAACGCAAGCTGGCGGAAGAAGAATTACAAAGGCAAAATTTCCGATCGCTTTTATTCGCCAATGTCACCCTAAAAATCCGCCAATCTTTAGAAATTGATGATATTCTCCAAACTAGTGTGACGGAAGTACGGCAATTACTGAACGAGCACAGGGTAGTGATTGTTCAATTACGTCCAGATGGTGTGCTTGCTGTAGCAGAATCCGTTGTTCCAGGTTTTCCTGTAGTGTTGGGAGAACATATAATTGACGAATGTTTTCAAGCTGGTTATACAGAATTATACGGTCAGGGACGTGTAAAGGCGATCGATGATATTTACCAAGCCGACATTCAAGATTGTCACGTAGAATTGCTACAAAGGTTTGCCGTGAGAGCTAATTTGGTTGTCCCCATTATGCGTCACTAGAAACTATGGGGGTTATTAATTGCCCACTAGTGTAGCCATGTTCCAAATTGGAATGAATGGGAAACGGAACTGTTAAAACAACTTGCAAATCAAATTGGTATTGCTTTAGCACAAGCTAAATTATTGCAAAATGAAACTCTCCAGCGTCAAGAATTAGCCCGCTCCAATGAAGATCTACAGCAATTTGCCTTTGTCGCGTCCCATGACTTACAAGAACCCCTACGGAAAATCAAAACATTTGGCGATCGCTTCAAAATCACTTGTAACGATGCTTTAACCCCCCAAGGGAAAGATTATTTAGCAAGAATGCAAAATGCTGCTTCTAGAATGCAAACATTAATTGAGGACTTGCTAACTTTATCACGAGTTACCTCTAGGGGAGAGCCTTTTATTCTGGTCAACCTTAAACACATTGTAGAAGAGGTGGCTTCTGATTTAGAAATTCTGATTCAAGAAACTGGAGCTACTGTTGAAGTCCAATAACTACCGACAATTGATGCTGAGCCGCTACAGATGCGACAATTGTTATAAAACTTAATTGGCAATGCCTTAAAATTCCACCGTCCAGAAACACCGCCGATTGTCAAAGTCTATAGTCGCGATTGTCAATATCAATCGAATCAAATTGCTAGAGGAGAATATTTCCAGCTAATTATAGAAGATAATGGGATTGGATTTGAAGAGAAGTATTTGCAAGGCATATTTAATGTGTTTCGGCGCTTACATGGCCGTAGCAAATATGAAGAAACTGGTATTGCTTTCGCAATTTGTAAAAAAATTGTTGAGCGTCATCACGGAAGTATTACGGCTACTAGTCGATTAGGGGAAGGATAGAATTCCATCATCATTATATTACCATTTCATTTGCATTAGACATAAAAGATTCTAGCACTGTGTCCAAAAGGAAAAACACATGTAATTTATTACACAAGTCACCATTTTTTGCGATTTGCTGTAATTTAATACTTCAGTTTAATGTAAATTTAGTGCCGAAACCATAGTCATTACCTTGATAAGGCCAAAAATATGATTTTGGACGAGTCTTAACCCGAATTTCTCACCAAGGTTGAACAAATAGGGGTCTAAAACTGCCAATATGTATGTATATTGGAAAAGAATCTCAGCAGTTTAAAGGATGACCCCAAATAAAAATCATTCTATACCGGAACAGTTTGTATTTGGACAGGTAAAGTCATGTCCAGTTGTAGTCAATTTAAAGGGAGACCCTGTAACATCGGATGCAGGGTTAGTTAACATTAATTGCGGAACTAGACAGAAAAAGAGAAATAACATCACGATTTGCAAGATGTTTCAAAGATTACCGAGACCCCAATAAAGTTTTATATCCAGTTCATAACTTAATTGCACAAAGGATATATATATGGCTTAATCATGGGGTATGAAGACATAAATGACCATGAAATTATACGTCACGATCCAATATTGGCACTTGCGGTAGGAAAGGTTATTAACTCAGAACAAGAATTAACGACTTTGGCCCGGAAAAACACCTTAAATCGTCTCGAACATTGTCCAGAAGACGTATCTTCAATAGAAAATATTCGGTATCATCGTATTGACTATGATACTAAGGCGATAGAAACACTTTTAGTTGAGCTATTTTTAGAATCTTATCATCAGCCACCGCGACAGATAATAATAGATTTAGATGTGACGGATGATTTAGTTCATGGTCATCAAGAAGAAACATTCTTTAATCCGTATTACAAAGGATATGGGTGCGACTCTTTTAGTAAGACCGGGAGTGGAACTTAGACAGGTATTGGAAGAGGTGGAGGGGTAGTAGAACAACGAGCTTTGAGAACTTGCTTGATCAAAGGAATATCACTAGAGTACAAAGCCAGGTGATTGGGTTTATGTTCTTGTTGTAGATGAAACTGCCAATACTCATCCCAATCGCCACTGATGTATAAACAACCCAGGGGTAAAACAGCCTCAGCACCCCTCATGGTCCATGTAGCCCCAGTGATATCCATCCTGTCTTTAATCAGGTGGCGACAAGCACCCTCAATCACCCCCGTTGCGATGGGGAATCCAGCTTTTAAGTAATCGTCATATTTGAGGTTTTTGGCATTGTTAAGTAAATATCTAGCACAGGTATCCACGGGTTTACGTTCTTGGGGGGTGAGTTTGGGTAAAGTTGCACTCCGGCGCATACCTGGGGCAACTGAACTTGATTTACCTTCAAGGATAAGCTGTAAACGTTTGCTCTCCCAAGCTTCTGCCTGTGTTGAAGTCTGAGAATAAAAGACAAATGCAGCTTTCCACAAATACTCAATCACATGGATAATATCCCTGTCTTAGTCCATGAGAGAGAATATTGCTGTGCTGGTAGATTAAACTCCCCATCCAAAGGAAATAGGGTATTTATCTTTCTTCCTCCATAACCGATTCTATTGGCGATTACTGTGCCAAATAATGTGGTCAATTTCCGCGACAATTTTTTCTTGTGTGTTCTGTTTAATGAGTCTGTGCCTGCACACTCTCCCTCTATTTCATATTGACTGCGTTTATCAAAATATCTTTGTTTGTAACAACCGTCTCAATAGTTCGTATCAATTCTCAAGTAACTTACTCTCTATCTGGGAGTGTTCTAACCCACAAATGCTGTCTGAGTCTAACCAACTAACTATCTGTTCAAATAGTTCTCGTGCTTGTGACCAAAACATACCTTGATTTGATGTAGATCCTTGCATAGGGTGTGGAACTGTTCCTGTTTTTTCACTTTTTACAAGCCAATTCCATCAAGTCAAATTTTGGCTGTCAATACTACTGTGATTGACTTGTCATTTATTATTCTTATATCATACTCCCTACAACCAAAAGATTCGCACCCAAAGGATATTGTTATGCTCCCCTTTATATTTTTTGTGCTAAACATTTACTTGCTGCAAAACTTCGTGCATCCAACTTAGACCCGGCAGCATGGGGGTTAGAAGAATTACAAAGAGTAATAAAAATAATACGCTCTCGATGGAAAAAGGTGAAAATTATTATCCGTGGGGATAGTGCTTATTCCAGAGAAGAGATAATGGCTTGGTCTGAAGATGAAACTGATATAGCGCTCTCTGATTTGAAATCATTGTGCTGGTGGGTTAATTTACTTGATTTAACCCAACAAGTTGGTGTGTCAATTTTTATCACTATTTTGTTCGGGTTTAAGTATATTTCAATTTGAATGTATTTTATAGATCTTTTGTATACTCTGTTTTTACTTCGTAGTCCTTGTCATCTGCAAGGAATTTGACAATGTGCCAATTAATTAAGGTGATTTTTTAAAAATAAATTACCAGCAAAAGCGGTTGAATCAAGATATCCCATTTGGGCAACAGTGGATTTCGCTCTAATCTAGACTCAACTTGTTTCATA
>CBZS010000587.1 GCA_000613065.1 Richelia intracellularis
CAACATTCGCACCCAGAAGTACTGCGGGCAATGAATCGTCCCTGGCAAGGACGGGTAAACGACTCTGTAATTGAAAAGATTAAGAACGCACTGCCAGAAGCTGTTTTACGGACAACCTTTATTGTGGGTTTCCCGGGAGAGACAGAAGCACATTTTCAGCATTTGTTGCAATTTGTCCAACATCATCAATTTGATCATGTTGGCGTATTTACCTTTTCTCCAGAGGAAGGGACAACTGCATACAATTTGCGCAACCAATTACCTCAAGGAGTGATGGAGCAGCGTCGGAATGCTCTAATGACGGTGCAACAGCCGATTTCTCTGCGTAGAAATCTCCAGGAAGTAGGCAAAGTTCTGGATGTATTGATTGAACAAGAAAATCCGCAAACCGGGGATTTAATTGGACGTTCCGGTAGATTTGCCCCAGAAGTTGACGGACTAGTATATGTTCAAGGTGAAGTCAAATTGGGGACGATTGCACCAGTGGTGATTGAGAACGCTGATACATATGACCTGTATGGTCGAGTAGTCCAAAATTAGGTTAATTTTCGAGATATTTCACCACTAACCCATCCAAAAATTAACCAAACTTTCTAGTAAAAATCCAACTAAATACATTAGGAGAGTTGATGAACCCTTCGTTTCAAGAATTAGGCATTTCCCAAGAACGTGCTGAACAGTTAGAAAAATTAGGTTTTACCGCACCTACTAATATTCAACAACAAGCCATTCCCCATCTACTTAATGGACGCGATGTAGTTGGGCAATCCCAAACTGGTACAGGTAAAACAGCAGCATTCTCCCTGCCAATGTTGGAAGGGTTAGACATAACACAAAGATCTGTCCAGGCTTTAATTTTAGCCCCCACCAGGGAATTGGCAATCCAAGTCCACAATGCTATTTGTAACTTTGTTGGCAAGCAAAGATTACGGGTATTAGCCACTTATGGCGGTCAATCAATTGACCGCCAAATTTTACAGCTCAAACGGGGAGTGCATATAGTTGTAGGTACACCGGGAAGAGTAATTGATTTACTGGACCGGGGCTGTCTAAAATTAAATGATGTGAAGTGGTTTGTGTTAGATGAAGCCGATGAAATGTTAAGTATGGGCTTCATTGATGATGTGGAGAAAATTCTATCCCAAGCACCTAAAGAGAGGCAAACGGCTTTGTTCTCCGCAACTATGCCCCCTTCTATTCGTCAATTGGTGAATAACTTTTTAAACTCACCAGTGACGGTAACAGTACAACAGCCAAAAGCCGCGCCGAATAAGATAAATCAAGTAGCATATTTAATTCCTCGCCATTGGACAAAAGCAAGGGCTTTGCAACCAATTCTGGAAATGGAAGACCCGGAAACAGCAATTATTTTTGTCCGTACCCGTCGCACAGCAGCAGAATTAACCAATCAATTACAAAATGCTGGTCATAGTGTAGATGAGTACCATGGTGACTTATCTCAGCAAGCAAGGGAAAGATTGTTAAAGAGATTCCGCAGTCGGCAGGTACGCTGGGTGGTAGCTACAGATATTGCTGCTCGGGGACTAGATGTGAGTGAGCTTTCCCATGTCATTAATTTTGACCTTCCTGATAGTTCAGAAACCTATGTGCATAGAATTGGGCGTACTGGTAGGGCTGGGAATGAAGGAACGGCGATTTCCTTGGTACAACCATTTGAACGCCGTAAACAACAAACCTTAGAACGTCATGTGCGTCAGAGTTGGCAGGTATTGTCCATTCCTACCCGTGCCCAAATTGAAACACGACAACTGGAAAAACTACAAGGTCAAGTTCGTGAGACTCTCACAGGGGAAAGATTGGCATCATTTTTACCCATTGTCAGTGAATTAAGCGAACAATATGACGCCCATGCGATCGCAGCTGCGGCTTTACAAATGGCTTACGATCAAACCCGTCCGTCTTGGTTGGAAGCCGAAGAAATCCCCGAAGAACAGTTTAGTAAGCCCAAATTACGCAATGGTCGCCGTTCTTCAGGCAATCGCCATCGCTCTGGAGATGGAGATAGAAGAGCATCTGGCAATTCAAAGCCTAAACTGAAAACATCCCGCCGTGAAGCATCTATGTCTCCTGGCAAAAGTTCAGATTCTAGCGGTACAAACAGCTAAGAAGTTAGATCAGGTCTGGAAAATCTTGATTACTTTTGATTAACCAGGCTTAACCTATTTTCAATGGTATTGGGGTAAAAAGCGAGCAAACTAGCTTGTATATAGAGAATCTCATTGGTTTAGTTAGTAAATCACTTATATCTTGATTTAGGGATATTCAATATTTTCTAACTTGTATCGCTATGATTATTCTCATACCCTTACTCCATAGAAATAAATTAAAAATAGATTACAGGTATTCCCCTGCTTTCCCGCCTACTATAAAATTAATCCCATCCAACTTGTAAGCACTACAGCAAAAGGGTTTCATATAAGTTTCATATAAGTCAAGTGAAAGTTGAAATGAAACCCTATAACTTAGCTGATCCGAAGTCATAAAGGCTAGGTTGACTTGGTATGAAAATTAATTTCCTTGCAGAGCAGGAATTTGATGTTAAATTGACACCAATAGGAGCAGCAAGTAAGTAGGTTTACCCTGAGTTAAGCATCTTCGTTGCGTTGGATACCCATAAAGACTTTTTCAGTAGATCCTAATTAGATCATTGATGACAAAATAACTTTCATCTGGATCGCTTCAAAACCATCGAGTTGTATTTCCCTCAGATGAAAACAACGGTAGCTCCCCTATTTATGACATTACGTTGGGGAAGTTGTTTCAATAACTTTAATATCTGAGGATCACTCCCATCTTGTCTATTGAGTGCTTTTGATAAAAAACAAATATATGACAGACTTTTGGACAACGGTACTGGAATTTTCCCAAACAATTACTACCAGAATGGGAAAACAATTAATACAAAATTGTGGGCAAGTACAAGCTGCACACAAAGCTGATGGTAGTTTACTAACTCAAGCCGATCAATGGGCAGATCGGGAAATCCGGGATGCTATCGCAGCAAATTTCCCTGGTTACGGTATCCTCACAGAAGAAGGAGAAAAAGTATTCCCTGGTACAGAATGGTGCTGGGTAATTGATCCTCTAGATGGGACAACTAACTTTACTAGGGGTTTACCTATATGGTCAATTTCTTTAGGTTTGTTGTACAAAGGCGCGCCAATATTTGGCTACGTGTATCTA
>CBZS010000588.1 GCA_000613065.1 Richelia intracellularis
TCCTTGATTTTATAAGAACTGAACTACCAAATTTAATATAGAATAATTGCCCACTATCTTGAGCAATAATCCCACAGGGAGTATATTTTTCTGTGCATCCCATATGATGGTCCTCAGCTTGATTGTCTCCTCTGGTTTTTCCAGCACGGGAATAACCCCCGATATTAACGGTAGCTTTGCAATCCATGCTTAGTGGTTTGACTTTGAGGCTTGTTTGTTGATTGGGGCTCAAATTCTTTGATGTTGTTGAAGATATCATTCGTTTGTGCAATTTTTTTTGAGGTTTGGCTTTTACTACTTTACGAAGACCATAGCCCATTCGATTCAATACTTGTGCCATTGCACTGGCGCAAGGCAATTGCTCCTGGGTAAATCCCTGTTCTTTGAGTTTTTCTAGTGCCGATGTTGCTGTTAACCGGGTATAGCCTAAGGAAGTTTTAAATGTTGGGTCTTGTTGAGAATCAGATTCTGCAATTTGTCCCAGGGATAATGCCACAACAGAAGAGGTTGTTTCTCCTGGCAACGCTTTGCTATGCTAAAGGCTGATTGTAATGCCACACAGATTATCCCTGTTCTTTTTTCCGGTAACCCTAACTCTATATTTTCTCTACCCCAACCGAATACAGTTTGTGCTAACCTTGCTCTACCTTGGCAATATTTCAACGTTATCTGAGCTTGAAAGCCCCGACGTTCTACTCCATTCATTTTCGATGCTGCCAACCGCAAGTCTTCTATTTGTGATCTTGTTAATGATTTGGGTTCCTCTGCTGGGTCTAGCATACTCCAAAATACTTGCCCCTGTTTTTTTACTCATCAACATTACATCTTACTTTCATTGGTAAATTATTTCTTATAAATCACCTTAGATATCACTTTTTCTGAAGATGCTTGTCGTGTCGGTACTGGTCATGCTCCACAAAACTTAGCACTTCTGCGACGAATAGCTCTTAATGCTTTAAACCTAGAGCAATCTTTGAAACGTAGTAATCGCCAAAAATCTAATCGAGCCCCTATGGATAATAATTATATGCTGACTGTTCTTACTGGTTGTTAATGTCAACATGATGATACCTCTCAACCCGCTTGTCAATAGAATTTGAGATGCGCTTACCGTGACAAGTAAAGGAGCAGCAATAAATCGGGAAACCCTTGGCTAGAGAGATTTCAACAGTGACAAGATGCTTGCAGAAGTATAGAACTGGTGGTCTGTCTAGCTTATTAGAAATCAATAAAGCGGCAGGAGCAAAACGAAAAATCAATGATGATGCGAGCGCAGCACTCATACAAGAGTTAAAAACAGGAAAAGGGTTTAGTAGCTATGGTGGGATAGTAGAATGGTTGAAAGAAAAGCATGGACTTGATATTGAGTATGGAACGGTTTATGCATTGGTTCGATCTCGATTGGGAGCAGAACTAAAAGTACCACGTCCTCAAAGCTACAAACAGGATGAAAAGCTGGTATCTGAGTAAAAAAAACTCGGTATCATTCTCAATTGTCTATAAAAATATCTAGGACAGGGGAAGTGCGTTCATTATTTGTGTCAGGATGAAACTAGGGTTGGATTGAAAACCCTCACAGCAAAAGTCATTACTGCTTCTGGAGTAAAGCCAACTGTTGACGTGAAATGGGAAAGGGTAAATTTTTGGATTTATGGTGCAATTGAATCATTAACAGGAAAACATTTCCAACAGGAGTACCCCTAACTCAACGGTGACTGTTTTCAACCGTTTTTAGATTGGCTATCTCAGCAGTTAGGTGAAGATTATGCAATTTTACAAATTGACCAAGCTGCTGCTCACACAAGTTGTGGGATTAATTGGCCAGAAAATATTATTCCCCTGCTTCAACCACCTCATTACCCTCAACTTAATCCAATCGAAAGGCTTTGGCACTTTCTCAAAAAACCTCTCAAAAACGAACTTTTCTCTTTTTTGCAAGATTTACGTGAGCGCATACAACAATTGTTCGAGCAACTTACATTTGAGCAGGTAAAATCTATCTCCTCTTACAACTTTATTTTAGAAGCTCTTTTCTATGCAGCTTCATCTTAAATTGCTATAACAGGAATATCTTGTATGTTAATCATAGGTTTAGTCCTGGAAATTTTAAATTGAATGGGGAATAGGGAAATATTTATTTCTTCTTTTCTTCCTCACTCTTTTCCTCTTTCACTTCTTTACTCTTCTCAGCCACAGCCTGCTTATTAATCTCGTCCTTATATTGAGCTGGTGCTAAGTTAGCAGCAGTCGTGAACAAAAGTTTTGCCTCATCAGCCTTACCCTGCTCCTTCAAAAGCATCGCCTTGGCTAGAACGGGACGAAAATCTTGTTTATCATTCTTAATAGCCACATCATAGGCAGCAATAGCTTGACCATAGCGTTTTTGGGAGGCATAAACATTGCCCAAAAGTAACTGTACTGCAATTACATCTATACTCCCAGACTCAATTTTATTTACCTGAGCTCCTTTGGTAAGTGTTTCTTTGAGCAAACCGATAGCAGCTTCCGGTCGTTTTTGGTCTAATAAAAGCATAACCATCCCTTGCAAAGCTTCCAAATTGCCTGGCTGATTCTCTAATACAGAACGATAAGCTTGAGCTGCACCCTCCTTATCATTTACTTGCTGCTTGGCTTGAGCTAGCAAAACTGCATATTTTGTCTGCTCTGGATTCAGTTTAGTTAACTTCTCTAATGTTTCTATAATTCCTTGCACATTACCATCACCCAGTTGCAGTAGCCTTAATTGCCTTTCTAGTAAACTACGTAAAGTAGATGAGTTGTTAGGCTCTCTTTGCAAAACTAGCTGTAAACCTTCTATTTCTTTAGTTAACTTAGATTTCTCACTTGATACCTCAGAGTTACTTGGTGCTGTTGCAGAGGTAACAGAAGCATCTTGTCCATTACTCAACACTTCTATTATGGGTAACATGGAAACCCCAATAAAAGCAAAAACTGCTAGAACTAAAACAATCTTAACTATCCAGCGATTACGCCCTTCAGTCACAGAACCTTCCTTAGAATGTATATATTTATGGTGGTTGACGAAAATTAGATAGATGAAAAAGTTGAAAAACTTTACGGAATACTGTTAAGACTAGGTGAACTTTATAACAAGGGTTGTCAAAATATGCAAAACAAGTACTGAATTTAGGAGGAACCGTCTAAATTTGAGCTATGCTATGTTTCCTAAACTAATATAGAGACGCTAAATTACACATTTAGTGTCCATATACTTTCAAGTGTGTTTTTTAGTATCACATAGGTAGCTATGGGGTGGCAAATTGTCAGAAAAATTAATCTAAAATTTGTCATACCAAAATTTTTCCAGCTATCGTTAACAAGATCCCATTATAGGGATATGTCTCCGCCGCAAGGAGTTTTTATGAATTCCGACCTGATGCCTTCACCTGATTCCTCGAATTCAAATACATCTCAAGAGATGCCAATCAATCAATTAGTCTCTGAGAATAAAAATCCTCAGAACGAGGAAATTTCTAAACTGGATAATTCCTCTGTTAACTCTCATGAAGTTGTTGAGGATTACAACTTAGCAAATCGACAGCAACCAATTCCACCACCCAGCGAACCCATGCAATACCGAGCCATTGGCTTAGTTAGAGGTCGTTATCTGGCAAGCAGCGAACAATTTACCCAAGGTTCGTTGCTATCTGCTGATGGGGTGATTTTGGATGCGGTTCTGCTGGGAAGAATTATGAGTCTAGTAAAAAATCACCTAGACTTAGAAAAAGAACATCTATGGGTTGTTTACCCTCGAACTCGACAAAAAAATGACCAACTGCACCTGCAAATCGTTGGGGTTTGGGAACCAGAAATTTTAGCGAAAAAATCAGCCCATAAAGAGGAAGAATCAAATAAACTAACACCTGAAGATTCCTCAGAAACCTCAACCGAATTAGCTCCTTCATCAGAAGTTATGGATGGTAGTTTTTCTGTTAGGGGTGAAATAGTTTATCAGTCAGCTGAATCTCAAAGTTTAGTGGTAAAAATTAAACAATCACCTCGCAAACCTACAGATAAGCCCAAATACTTTAAACTCAAAGTCAAAGGTATATTGGATACTAAAGCTATAAGTAAATTCTGGAATTTACAGTTGCAAAGGGAAGCTGATGCATTGGTATTGGAAAATGCTGAAGCTATCGCTGACTTGCCAAAGAAAAAACGAGCACCATTCAAAAAGGGATTCCAAGGTGGCAGAAAACCCTTTAAAAAGTATCCTAGTGGGGGACATCAACGTCCGTTTAAGAAGTCTGGTGATGCCTCAGAGTTTTCTAAACCTGTTTCTAGGGGTTCTCTACCTAAACCCGTGAAGCGACCTAAACCCGATTCAGAGTAGGGGAATGGGAGAGTGAGAGGGTGATGGGTGTAGACGGTGTGCGTCTACTATTTTGAGAATGCATAACAATAGAATAAATTACTCTCTTTCTCTCCTTCCCTGCTAAAAATCTGTCCAAATATCTTGTGGCAAAAAAGAACGCTCTGCTGGTATAGATGCAACGGCTGCTGTTAAAGTAAATTTACCTGCATGGATCCACTGCTTTAACTCCTGGGCAACTTGTCTCGAAAGATAGACACTGGCAAGGGGAGCTACACGCACCGTTTTACCATCGATCACAATTTTTCCCGATTTGAGTTGGGCATAACTAACTAAGCCAAAAGTGGGACGTACCCGTCGAGGAATAGAGAAATCCACAACTGGCGCGACTAAATCTTTATCCTGAACAGCACACCTAACAACTACTTCCTCATTTAATACAGGCAAGGGTATACCTACGCCTAACATTAAAGAAGGACCATAATTTTTGAAATAACAACCTCTTACCCACTGAGGATCCATTTGTTTGCCATCCCCAACTAAAGCCAAAGTTGCTGCTGGACCAATGGGAGTACGATTAGGCAAACGCTTTTGTAAAGGAAAATGTTGAGTCCCTTCCCAAGCAACATAACCAATACCCCCACCTAAAAAAATCCGTGTGCCAATACCGACAATTTGTAAATCCGGGTCATTGACCAGGGGAGATATGGCTCCAGGGTTAGAGTACACTGCATTACCTAACCCTGGCTGTAATGGACCCAAGTATGTAAATAATGGGCGATCACCTCCATTTACACCTACTATAAAATTTTGATATGTGTTTCTGGGATTAAACAAATAAAATTGATTAATGGTGTCACGGGTAATGGTGGTTTCAAATGTGGCTCGGGGATAGCAATCGGTAACTTGACCTTGAGCCCGGATATGGATTGGCTTACCTGCAATTAAATCCTCAATTACATGACCTCCTCCCTTTTCCTTGGTTTCTTCCCCCTCCATTGCTTCCACAGCACAACTGGCTCCCAGGTATAAATCTACGGCTCCAAAACCAGAATATGCAGGTACTCCATCCAACCAACAACGGCGAATTTTGATGGGGGGCTCGGTATGTCCCAGGTTAATCACGGCTCCACTTGATTCCATTGGTTCAAAGGTTCCCGTGGTAATTACATCTACCTCTTTAGCAACTTTTGTGATACCAGATTCTGCAACTCGTGCCTTTACCTCCTCCGCAGTCATTACCACGGCACGCTTGTTATTTATTTTTTCATTAATTTCCGTAATTGTTCGCATAATTATCAACCGCGCTCGAAATCATTCTCTTATCTGTCTATCGCAATCATTATCTTATCTGTCTATAGATAAAAAAATAGGGGTGAATTGAACCCCAAGAAATAAAAAATTGTGAAATAGCTTGGCTCATACTAATTGACTAAAAAGTAGAAGTTTAGCAACGCTAAATCCGTACACATATTTTTGCAAAATAATACTTTCTTTAGGATCTAGCAACCTCTGTACTACCTGTACTACGAGAGTTCGTCAAAGTATTAAACATAACTTGACCAATGGCTTTAATTAAACTGCCTTCTAATTCCTGTACCATTTCCATATTTAGTTGGAATGCATAATTGGCTTCACCAACAATTTTTTCAGCAGTTACATCATCTACAGGTACGGAGTTTAAAGCTATGCGATATGTATCCTTAAAGGCTTTTTTGTCGGGGATTTGCTCAAAATTATAAAAGGATGTACCCTGGAACCCCGTCAAATTTAAACCCGATTGGGCGATCCTTTGTAGCATTTGTCCCCCGGAAAGATCCCCCATATAGCGGGTGTAAGTGTGACCAATTAATAGTTCTGGTGTATGGGTGACAAGTTGGTGTAAACGCTGAAGGTAAACTTGGGTTGCAGCAGATGGTTTAATTTGCTCTTGCCATTGATTGCCATAATAAAATTCCATATCTTTTACTAAAGCGTCTTGGCGATTGAGTTCGGGAAAGTACATTACCCCCACAGTAGGATGATTTTTGTAATTCTTTATACCCCCTTCTAAAGCACTGTAAACAAAATACAAATTACTTAAAAATTTGGCAAAACAGTCTTTATCTACTACCCCTTTAACAAAACACTTCATAAATCCCACATTTTCTGCTGCTGTATGGGATTTTTGGGTACCAACACGAAGTTTCCCAGCGAGGTTACTACTCATATTTAATTCCTTAATCTTCTCAATTCTAGGTTGCGAACCCTAACTCTGGATTTTTACCAGTTCAGTATCAGAGCTTTAGATTCCTCACAATTAGCAATTCGACATCACATCAACACAACTTTTCTCTCTGGTAATGTCGATGAGTACTTTAATAATCAATCTAACTGTTTATCGCTTAATAACTATAAAAGAATTCATTTTTATTAATATTTACTTGATGGCGCTCGCACCTACAGAATATGAGCTTATTTAAAGTTGTATAATCTATTACAAATTTAACGGTCGATATATTTTTTGATGTATTTTTATTCGAGAAGGTTATCACTAAATTGATGGTAATAAGGTAATGCTTTTCTGACTAGGTTTTAAGGGATTGCATAATAGAGGGATAATTTCACTAAATTTTCAACGATTTATCAATGGTTTCAAACCCTAATTCATCCCTCTATTATGCAACGCCGGTTTTAAATATATCCCACTTCTGTCTAAGACAATCTGCAATCCTTTCGGCTGCACCTGGTTTCCCCATTCTCTGCACTCCATTTTGGGAAATCAAGTGTAGCTCGTCGGGGTTCTTAAATAGCGTTCGCACTACTTGCCCCACTTTCTCTGCCCGTTGTACTAAAATGACAGAACGTCCAAGGTGTCGGCTTTGGGCTTCTGCAAATTTGGAATTAAATTGTGGTCCCTTTCCTGGAATGGTAATGGCTGGTTTACCTAACCCGACAAATTGTTCTGTGGCTGTTCCCGCCATTGTGATCGCAAAGTCTGCTAAATATAAGCAATCATTGTAGGCATTTTTGGTTATAACTAAATATGAATTATTCTGTTTAAACGTCAATGCCTCGTCATCATGGATTGGTATGAACTCGTCAATTCTATCGTGGGAATGCCAACCGGAATATTGTAAGGTTTGACGTAAAATATCTAAGTTGAGATTGGGAGAAATGGCAGCTAAAAATATGGCATTGCGGGAATAACCCCGTTTAAATTCTTGCTCTCGTAAATCTGCCATGAGGGAAGAGATCGCAACCATTATGGTTTCCCAATTGTTATATGTTTCCGGGGAGCGGGAACCGGGAAGCAGGGTAACAATTAAAGGACGAACTAATTCCTCTTGTTCCGCATTAGCACGGAAAAAGCTTTGTCTAGGAAAAGTTGGTTTCAAACCATCCATCATAGGATTGCCTAAATCGAAAGCAGGCACTGACATTTTTTGTAAAATTCTGGTTGTCAGAGAATCCCTGGGAAATACTGCTTGACAACGGGCACGAGTCATTAACCAACGTTCCCAAGGATGGTAGATAGAACCAGAAAAGTTTTCCCATTTTGCACCTTTGGTATGACGCTTCAATAAACCTGCTTCATCCCGCACATAATATTCAGATTTTGCTGCCCCCACAAAGGCATAATTAGCGCCGCTTACCCAAGCAAACAACAGAGGAACGATATCACCCACAGCTAAGATAAAACATTTCTGTTGATTTTTTTGACGAGTGTTTACCCAACTACGAATAGCCTTGATTTGAGTCCAGGTAAGCTGTATTAATCCCCTCCGTACATCCCGCATTAATTCGTTGGCATTCATGTATATAAAACCACCAGAAGGCATGCTCTGTCCAGAAGTGATCGCAGGAATATTGAGTTCTTGATATTTCCTTCCTTCTCCGACTATGGGTAGTGCAAAGATTTCTGGGGGTTGGGGGGAAGATTGTATTTTTTGTAAAATTCGAGACGCAATTATATCTTCTCCGTGACCATTGCTTAACACAAGTAGTTGCACTGGAGAACTGATATTTTGGTTTATGGAATTTTGGGTTGAGGGAGATACATTCATGGAATAGCGCTCGAAAAATCACCTACAAATATCACAAGATTTGCTATATTGTCCAATCCTCTGTCACCAAACCTGGAACCTTTATGAAATCACTAAAATTTAGGTTTCATTAAGACTAAATGATGAAATATGGCTATTGCTAAAATTCTTAAGTTCATCCTAGATATACCAACTTGCTTGTCTCTTAGCTGATCAAAAATTGCGATCAGCCTTCGCCATGACTAACTATATTCAAAAATCATCCTCAGAAACAAAAACTTACTATTTAATGTCTGACATGGCAAGAGGCGAAAATGGGAGAAAAATGACAGCACCTAGGCTGGTAGTTAGGATTAATCCCATTACAGCACCTCAATGTAACTAACTCCCAGTCGTTCGAGTAATAATTATGAAAAGTTATTCTGCTGTAATTTTTACTTTAGCTACTTTGGCCGCTAATAATACTAATCAATCAGCTATGGCTGAACCCGCAAAGCCTGATGACAAAATATCATTTTCTGCCAATGGTGTGGTTCCAGTTCAGATAAAAAAATAGAATTTACGGCTCCTATAGATAATATTGCTCTTCCACAAAGTTTAGCGAAGCAATAATTTTATCAGCAACAAGTAAATCTGAAAAAAGTTACACAAACTAATTCTCAAGTTATTTCTAAAGCAACATCTTGTAAAGTTAATAATTCAGTGGTGGTTTACACTAATCCTATACAAACTATTACTCAAGTTCAAGCAAAACCAGTCTCAACGACAAATAAAAAATCACCAGCTACTAACTAACGATTTAGTGGTTACCGCTACAAATGTGAAAGTAGTAGGAGTGGGTGATGAATTGCAAACAATACTTCTCGGTACAATTAAAACTAAAGTGGAGGCACAACTAGCCAAAGTCAATTACAACAAGATGTACGGACAATTTTATAAACTGGTTGGGTTGGTAACGCCACAGTCAATAGTAGCAACACCAAAGAAGGCTTAAGCGTAGTTTATCAAGTATAAGCTGTAGTGCTTTCGCTACAATGAAATAGGTCAGAAGCACTGAATTCTCAAGTCATCAACAAGTACCTAAAATCTGAAATTGGTAAGCCAATTAACCCCCAACTTTTGAAACAAGCGGTGCAAAAAATTAAGCAGTGGTATATTGATAATGATTATAAATTACCTAGGGTTTTATCTATCAAACCAAACCGCCAAGGTGTGTAAACGATGAATGTGGCAGAGGGGCTAGTAGGAGATATCAAATATAGTTTTGTCAACGATGATGACAAAACTATAGATAAAAATAGCAAACCCATTAAAGGACGAACTAAAACGAACTTTCTGCAAAAACAAATTAAATTGCAACCAGGGCAAATATTCCAATAAAAATTAGTTAGTTAGATAAGATGTACAAAGATTGTATGCTACAGGCTTATTTTCTAGTGTTAATGTTGCTTTAGATGGGGATGCCAATCAAGTCAAAATAGTTTACCAACTTAAAGAAGTAGGAGCTGGTTCTGTTAACCTTGGTGGTAATTATAATCGCGATCAAGGTGTAGTCTGTAAGTTAAGTTATCGCGAACGCAATGTCCGGGGAAATAACGACTCTTTCTGTACGGATATTAACATCGGTGGTCCTCACTTGGGATTTGACACCAGATTTACCACTCCCTACCGTGCCAGTAATCCAGATCGCTTGGGGTAAACTGTGAATGTATTTTGTCGTCGTGGATTATCACCAACCTTAGATGACTCTGTGAGGCTACCCAATGGCGATAAACTCCGTAAAGGTTAAGTAGGAGCAAGCTTGAGCTTTCAACGCCCAATCGAAGGTTGGGATACCTCCCTAGGATTTAACTATACCCGGATTAGTATCCGCGATCGCAAGGGTAACATTAGTCCCCAAGATGACCAAGGTAATGCTTTATCTTTAAGCAATAATGGGGTTGATAATTTAGCAACTGTATCATTTAGTGCCACCAAAGATTATCGAGATAACCGCCTTAACCCCACCGAGGGTTCTATCCTCAAACTCAGTACAGAACAATCCATATCCTTAGGTTTAGGAAATGTATCCATGAATCGCGTGGAAGCGAACTATAGCCAATTCAAACCAGTCAAGTTATTTAAGTCAGAGAAGCCCCAAGTTTTAGCTGTAAATGTACAGGGAGGAACAGTTATCGGTGAGTTACCACCCTATGATACATTCAGTTTGGGGGGAACTAACTCAG
This sequence comes from Richelia intracellularis, assembly GCA_000613065.1. Taxonomy (GTDB): domain Bacteria; phylum Cyanobacteriota; class Cyanobacteriia; order Cyanobacteriales; family Nostocaceae; genus Richelia; species Richelia intracellularis_B. The sequence goes on from CBZS010000588.1 coordinate 10,584, forward strand.
ACGGTGGTTATGGAGCAGGGGATCTTAGTAATACCCGCACCTATGTGTTAGCTTCTGCAGAATACCGCTTTCCCGTTTTCAAGGCTTTAGGAGTAGGACGTGTGGTATTTGCTGACTATGCCTCAGATTTGGGCACAAGTGTTACAGTGGGGAATAAATCCTCGGGAGCAAATAGTAAATCTGGTACAGGCTTTGGTTATGGTGCAGGTTTACGTTTCAACTGCCCCCTAGGATTAATCCGGGCTGATTACGGACTAAATGATAGAGGAGAAAGCCAATTACATTTTGGCATTGGTCATCGTTTTTAGAGGAGGTAAGAGTTGACAACTGACAGTTATCAGTTAGCATTTAGTCGGATGTCTTAAGACAAAGTCCATAAGGCATCAAAGCTCCTGTTAGGTGCATTAGGCTATCGCTCACGCACCCTATGTAATATTTCAAAAATAAAATATGAATCCCATAGTTGACGAGGGAATTGAACACATTAAATTCGCCTATTTCCAGGTAGGGAGACGCTCCCACTACAATTGGACACCTCGAAAAATTGAACAAGTAGCTCGCGAGATGAGAGTATAGGGAGAGCAGAAGCTGGGCTTGAATCGGCATGGAAGAAAAAAAGTCGGCGAACTTGAACAGCGATACCAGAAGTTAGAAAGCAAGAAGACCCTGTTCATGAAGTTAGACGAGACGGTGCCGTGGTCAGAATTTCGTCCGATTTTAGAACAAGTGCAGGCGTTGCATAAGTCCATGACAAGCACAGAAAAAATAATGCTGGGCGAAAGCCCATAGATGCAATAGTCATGTTCAAAATGCTTGTGCTGCAACAACTGTACAACATCAGTGATGAAGAACTGGAGTACCAGGTCAATGACCGACTATCGTTTATGACATTTTTGGGCTTGGGGCTAGCAGAACCATTACCAGATGCAACTACAGTTTGGTTATTTCGGCAGCAGTTGAAGCAGCAGGGTCTTATTGAAGAACTGTTTGAGCAATTAATTTGATAGCAACCTGAGAGAGCAAGGCAACCAAGCTAAGGGGGGTCAAATAGTAGATGCCACACCGATTCCAGTTACCAAGCACCATAATACTAAGGAAGAGAACTAAAAACTTGCCCTAGGAAAAATTCCCGAAAGTTGGCAGTAAAAGCCTCATCACTTGTCCCAGAAGGATACCGATGCTCCCTGGAGAAACAAGAATAGTCAGAGTTCCTTTGGTTATAAAAACCACATCAGTATCGATGTGGAGTACGGTTTTATTCGTCGCTATCAAGTAACGGATGCCTCAGTGCATGATTCCCAAGTGTTAGGGGCACTGTTGGATGTTCAAAACCAGGGGGAAGAGGTTTGGGCACATAGTGCCTATGGTAGTGAATCTATTGAATGGATTCTACAGATTTTACAATTCCTCAGTCACATTCATGAACGAGCCTACGGCAATCATCCATTGACTGCAAAACACAAAGAAGATGATGGAGAGCGTTCTCAAGTCAGAGCTAAGGTCCAACAGGTTTTTGGTCACTGGGTTAATGAAATGGGAGGCAAGTTAATGGGTTCCATTGGTAAGCAGTCAGTCAAGGCGACTATTGCAGTGAAGAATTTAGTCTACAACGTCAAACGTTATGGATTTTGGGAGAATAAAAATCCTAAAGCTGTGGGATAATTGCGTCTAAATTGGCTCTCTTGAGCCAGATTTCAACTATAAATCGTTCCGGTTGAACTATTTTTTGCCCAACTTCACTTTCTTGTAGTTCTTCGAACCCCCTCAGATTACCTAAGACTTGATTAATCGAGGTGGCCCCTTGCTGCTTATGTGTCACGGATTAGAAAGGCACTTAATTTGACTCAGTTGGAGTTGGGTGATCCTGCTGGTATCCATTCTCGCTCTCTAGGCAAGATTGAACGGGGGTTGACGGTTAAAATTAATCGCAAAACTCTGCATGGTTTGGCTCACCCTTTGGCAGTCCCTCAAGAGTATTTATCAGCTGTGAATAACGGTGAAGAGGTTAACCAAGTTGACCGAGTTAAATTTTGTTATCTGTGCGGTGCCCAATTGCGTGCGACTTGCACCAACTGTGCTGAATTCGTGGTGTCCTTCAAGTATAAATTTTTTTCTATGTGCGGAAAGCCTTATAAACCAGATAGTCAAAATACTTAAAACTTAGATAGAACAGAGTTTCCAGTCCATATTACAGGCTTTTACACCTATCTCGGCTCAATGCCTTTTATCCTCAAGTAAGGGATGGTCATGTCGATCATGCTTACTGGGGAGCACCAGAAGATATGTCTATCAACCGACCTTCTTTTGCTATAACTCGTAGCAATCCTGGCACAGAGGTTGCAACAGAAACCGCTGCAGCTTTAGCTGCTGCTTGTATTCTGTTCCGAGAACAAGGTGAAGTGGAATATGCCAATACCCTGTTAACCAATGCAGAAGAACTTTACGATTTTGCGAATACCTATGGAGGCAAATATTCCGACTCAATTCCTAATGCCGCAAGTTTTTACAATTCCTGGAGTGGTTACCAAGATGAATTAGCCTGGGGAGCTAGTTGGCTTTATGATGCCACAGGTGATGCAGCTTTCCTGCAAAAAGCTGAGTCTACCTACCAGAGTGGAAATTTAAATAGGGGTTGGACAATGAATTTGGATGATAAATCCCATGGTGTTGCAGTGAAATTGGCTCAACAGGGTAGTAACAGTAGTTATCAGCAGGATGTGGAAAATTGGCTCAATGCCTGGACTGATGGTCACAGTGGTGTACAAATCACAAATCGAGGATTACGCTGGATTAGCTAATGGGGTTCTGTACCCTACGCTGCTAATAACATTTTAATATGAAGCTGCATATAAAATAGCTTCTAAAATAAAGTGGTAAGAGGAGATAGATATTACCTGCTCAAATGTAAGTTGCTCGAACAATTGTTGTATGCCCTCACGTAAATCTTGCAAAGAAGAGAAAAGTTCGTTTTTGAGAGGTTTTTTGAGAAAGTGCCAAAGCCTTTGGATTGGATTAAGTTGAGGGGAATGAGGTGGTTGAAGCAGGGGAATAATATTTTCTGGCCAATTAATCCCACAACTTTTATGACCAGGAGCTTGGTCAATTTGTAAAATTGCATAATCTTCACCTAACTGCTGAGATAGCCAATCTAAAAACGGTTGAAAACAGTCACCGTTGAGTTTGGGGTACTCCTGTTGGAAATGTTTTCCTGTTAATGGTTCAATTGCACCATAAATCCAAACATTTTCCCTTTCCCATTTCACGTCAACAGTTGGCTTTACTCCAGAAGCAGTAATCACTTTTGCTGTGAGGGTTTTCAATTCAACCCTAGTTTCATCCTGACACAAATAATGAACGGACTTCCCCTGTGCTAGATGTTTTTCTAGACAATTGAGAATGATACCGAGTTTTTTTTTTACTCAGATACCAGCTTTTCATTCTGTTTGTAGCTTTGAGGATGTGGTACTTTTAGTTTTGCTCCCAATCGATATCGAACCAATGCATAAACCGTTCCATACTCAATATCAAGTCCATACTCTTTTTTCAACCATTCTACTATCCCACCATAGCTACTAAACCCTTTTCTTGTTTTTAACTCCTGTATGAGTGCTGCGATCGCATCATCATTGATTTTTCGTTTTGCTTTTGCCGCTTTCTTGATTTCTAAGAAGCCAGACAGACCAACATTTCTATACTTCTGCAACCATCTTGTCAATGTTGAAGTATCTCTAGCCAAGGGTTTCCCGATTTATTGCTGCTCCTTTACTTCTCCACTCGGCATTGATCCACCACAAAATCTGTAGTTTTTCTTTCTGGTTTTTCAACCTGGCTGTCTGTAGCAGTTTTTTTTAGTTCCTCTTCGCTCTGCGTGTTCTCAATCTTAAATGGACGGCTCATTAGTATTTAAACCGTTCAAGTTTGCTTGGCTCTATTATATGCAGTCTCATATTCAATTAGCATGGCACAGCATTCGTGGCAGAGGTATATCCTGACACCGTCAATGATCCCAATGGTAAATATAGTCACTTGGCTGAGACAACTGTGGATTACTTGCTTGGAGATAACCCACGGGGTTCAAGCTATATGCTCCTATCCCACTACTGTAGTTTTGTTAATCCAAATATGGATTGTTCCAAGAGAGAAAAAAGCATAAAAACAAGGTGAAATTCTTTCCCATGTGACAACAAACAAGAGGACGATGTTTTTTTTACCATGGGAAACAACGTTCTTGTTGTCACATGGGACGGAAATTTTAATGGGTCTGCCCTTGTTCTTCTTTGTCTTCCAAACTCGCTTGGGCCATTGCGGCCTAATACCACGTCTACGTAAAAAAGCGCGGTTATCCTTAGAATCCTAGCCTTTGTCAGCAACAAGCACTTTCAGGGGTTTACGGGGTCTACCCCGTTTGTTGGTCTTAACCTTTACACTGTCTAGAAGTGGTATCACCTTATCTGTTTCACTACCATTGGCAGGTGTGGTGGGATTGGATAAAGGCATTCCTGAGCCTTCAGTAACAGTGTGTG
>CBZS010000589.1 GCA_000613065.1 Richelia intracellularis
GTCGACGAGGATTTTCAGCAAGTCCGAACACATAATCAATAGTCAGTTTCATCTATTACACTTGTAATCGCCTGACCATTCAAGACTTGCTTCAGTTTATTTAATCTCGTTGTTTTAATTCATCTACTGACCAATCTGAATTAGCTAGGAAATGATGTAATTACTGGGCTGAGTTTATACTTACTACCTTCGCTATATCTGGTAATGATTTCCTTTTTATCATTGATATTATTCCTAAGTGTAAATATTTGAAACACTCATAATTTCTTACTTCCTTAAATAAGTCCTTATACTCTGCACAATATTCACCTATGATGGCAATTGTTGGGTGAGCATGTCTTGCTAAATGTTTCAGGGTTTGTAACTCTACATCCATTGTCGCACTTTCCTTTCAGAGTTTTCTTTTATTCATAAAGAGCGGAAACTGACAGAAGAGAAGGATGTTGCGGATTGTTTCTGGAGCTTAGAATAATTTAGCCCAAATCCAACCCCTCAATCGACATTTAACATCAGAGGAAAATTCTGCTTGGTTATAGATGAAGTTTTGAAGAAACAAGGACTAAGGTAAAAAATAATCGGCCTTGCATAATAGAGGGATGAATCAACCAGATACAGGTATTTCTCTATACTTAAAGTAATGAAGTAACAATCGAATAGAGTGCTGAAGCATATCTACGGATTTAGAGTAGCATAATGTTTTTCGATGTAGACGTGGGAGATAATGACGTAAACGTGTGTTTTCCCCTTCTACTCTGGTCATATATGTTTTGCTAATAATATGGTCTCCTGGTTCAACAAAACTGGCGTAAAGTTTCCATCCATCTGTGACATAAAAATAGCACTTCCAGAGGTAGACAATATCCCACAAAGGTTGAAAGGTTTTTGCACTATGGTCTCCCAGTACCCAAGGTAAAATTCCTTGGCGGAAATGCTCTACTGCTGTCCACAACCAAATTTTTTTGTTAAAACCGACGAAAGTTTCTAATTCGTCCAGTTCTGCAACTTCTGGGATATCTTGTATTGATGGTGCATCTGGCAATTTTTCACCAACTTGTTTTACCCAGCTAATTATGGTTGTGTGATGAACTCCTTTTTCGCGTTCAATAGCCCTAAATACCGAGCCATTAACCTATGCTTTTAAGCATTCTTGTTTGATCTCATTTGAGTATCTTTTTCGTGGATTATAGATATCTATAAATTGGCGAACGCAATTTACACAAATGTGATTTTGTTTACCTCGACGTTTGCCATTTTTTCTAATCCTCGTAGACTTGCAGTATGGACAATGCACAGTAGAACACCTCAATTCATCCCGCACTTATGCAACGCCCATAATTTAATTGCACAAAGGATATATGGCTGAATCATGAGGTATGAAGAGATAAATGACCATGAAATTCTACGTCACGATCCAATATTCGCACTTGCGGTACGAAAGGTTATTAACTCAGAACAAGAATTAACGAGTTTGGCGGGGAAAAGCACCTTAAATCGTCTCGAACATTGTCCAGAAGACGTATCTTCAAGAGAAAATAGTGGGTATCATCGTATTGACTATGATGCTAAGAGGATGTTTTAAAAGTCGAAGTGAGTTACAAATCATGCAAGTAGCCTGACCATGATACGTATCATTGCAATATAAATTAAAGTCTGAGAAGTTTCAGGTAGCCTTTCATAGTCCTTATTTAATCTTCTACACCAATTGAGCCACCCGAAAGTTCGTTGTACAACCCAAGGTTTGGGTAAAAGGGTAAAACCCTTCTTTTCTAAGGGTCTGAGAACCACTTCCACAATCCAACGAAAAACATCGATTATCCAGTGGGCAAAATCTTCCCCCCGATATCCTCCATCCATCCAGATAGTGTGCAGTCTTTTAACTTTATCTTTCATCTGATAAACCTGCCAGAACGTGCAGGGGCTAAACGTGCACGTTCTGGCACAGTTGCAGAAGTAACCAAGACTCGCAAAACTAGCCCTAACAAGTCAACCGTAATAAATCTCTTAGGTCCATGTATTTGTTTTCCTGGGTCGAAACCAACATCCGTACAAATCATGGTTGCGGTTTCAACTGATTGCCTATCAAAGGCTGCTTCCCATGGACTTGGTTATCGACTGGCTGCTACCCGAACCCATTGATATAGTTTGTCATGAACGAACCTGAAGCCAAGTACGGTCTTTGCCCCATCTTCTGAAATAGCCATAGACTGTAGACCAAGGTGGTAAATCTCCTGGTAATGCCCGCCATGTACATCCTTGACACAGTAGGTATAAAATCGGGTTTACTACTGGGTACATACATGTTGTTGTACGTGGACGAGCACCTGGTTTTGCCTCTGGAAACAGCTGTGGGATTAACTCCCACTGTTCCCACGTTAAATTGCTAGGATAATTCTTAGTCATTTGCTCACGGGGTGCTGTTTTCTATAATTCTCAGCATATGCCTTGTGAGCTTTTTTATGATACCTCCCACCTTTTAAAACATCCTCTAAGGCGATAGAAACACTTTTAGTTAAGCTATTTTTAGAATCTTATCATCAGCCACCGCGACAGATAATAATAGATTTAGATGTGACGGATGATTTAGTTCATGGTCATCAAGAAGAAACATTCTTTAATCCGTATTACAAAGGATATTGTTATGCTCCCCTTTATATTTTTGGTGGTAAACATTTACTTGCTGCAAAACTTCGTGCATCCAACTTAGACCCGGCACCATGGGGGTTAGAAGAATTACAAAGAGTAATAAAAATAATACGCTCTCGATGGAAAAAGGTGAAAATTCTTATCCGTGGGGATAGTGCTTATTCCAGAAAAGAGATAATGGCTTCGTGTGAAGATGAAACTGATATTGATTATGTGTTCGGACTTGCTGAAAATCCTCGTCTACTCCAGCTATCGCAACCAATTCAGTATCGTGCATCCCAAGAATATT
>CBZS010000590.1 GCA_000613065.1 Richelia intracellularis
GATGGAATTATCAACCCCAACAGTGTTTACCACAGCACTTATCCCTACTGTGGCCTGTAACTTAGCTCCAAGCCCAGGCTCCTGTGAAATAGCTGTTGGTTCCACTATGGCAGGATTTGTAGGGACGCTCGTTGATGAGGTGGCTTGTGATTCCAGCGACTTTGTAGTGGTAAAGTTCACTTTGGTGTCAGGTACAGCAGTTTTAGCATCAGCCTTTTGGCTGTCTACTGGTTTTCCTGCAAGGGCTTGATCGTTTTGTCGATTCACCAAAGGGCTGGTTGCTCCCATAGAGATTGCCAAGGCAATCATTGCTGCTTTGCTTGGCATCCGATGGTGGCTTAGGTTAGTCACTATTTTGTTTGGATGTTCCACCGGTACGTCTTCACCAGAAGAAGTTTCCATTGTAGCCTTACTTTTTTTCTTAAATGCTCGTTTCAAAGACGACCTCCTATGAACACTAGCGCTTATCTGACTTCGATTTATGAGCCGGATACTAGTCAATGAATTGGATCACTACGAAAATTTAAAGAAAGTATGGATATTACTATCGCTACTAAACACATTAAGCAAGATTAACTTGCTTCTCTGATTTAGACAAGTTAATACCACTTAGCAAAACTTCAAACTTTTTGCTGAAATTGTTGCTGAAACTTGTCCATCGCACTCCTCACTCCTCAAGATTATAGGCTGGCTACAGCTTACTGTGAACTGTTGCAAATTGGTTGAACTGGAATGTTAAAAAAAATTATTTTATTATTTGTATCAACCACAGTTTGCCATAGCTTTACAAATTCCACACCCTAGTTGGGAAATAAAGCAATCTGGTTTTATATATTCCAGGCTTTTCTAACCAATCCGCCTACTAAAAACGAGACTTTACTTTGATTATTCTCAAAAAAACAACCGTGTAAACTCTCAGTTTTTGTTATTTATTTTTATTTAAGATATTTTTTCGGACAACAGTATCAATAAAAGACCTGTTATGACTTGGTTTAAGCTATTTTTGTCCCCCTTCAAGCAGAGAAATGTGATTCATGAAAATCTATCATTTAAATCTCTGTGCCACTGAAATCATCTATACATTTTTCTTATATCAAGATACTTCCCAATATCAGTATTTTCCCCATTGCCATACCTTACTGGTAATAATTCAATTCAATCTGAAGCAGTTATTTGTGTAATGGAATTTTAAGTGTTATTTATTCTTATAAAAAACTAAGTATTTACACTTATATATCTCCAAGCTGGCGACGGGATTCAAACAAAGCAACGGCAACACTAACAGAAAGGTTCAAACTGCGTACTTGGGGCTCTTTCATAGGGATAGTGAGGGTGTCGTCACATTTCTCCAGAAAGATTTTGGGTAAGCCGTTAGTTTCACTACCAAATCTAACCAATCTGAGTCCTGATATGTGAACTCTGTGTAATTACAATTACCTCTCACACTGAATCCGAGGCATCTACCACCACGTTTCTTCTGTACTTTTTGAACACTTCTAGGAGTCATGACAGTGTAA
>CBZS010000591.1 GCA_000613065.1 Richelia intracellularis
AATACTCATTCCAATAGCCACTGATGTATAAAGAACCCAGGGGGAAAACAGCCTCAGCACCCCTCACCGTCCATCTAGCCCCAGTGATATCTATCCTGTCTTTAATCAGGTAGCGACAAGCACCCTCAATCATCCCCGTGGCGATGGGTTATCCAGCTTTTAAGTAATCGTCATATTTGAGGTATTTGGCATTGTAAAGTAAATATCTAGCACAGGTATCCACGGGTTTAGGTTCTTGGGGGGGGTGAGTTGGGGTAAAGTCGCACTCCGGCCCATACCTGGGGCAACTGAACTTGATTTCCCTTCAAGGATAAGCTGTAAACGTTTGCTCTCCCAAACTTCTGCCTGTGTTGAAGTCTGAGAATAAAAGACAAATCCAGTTTTCCACAAATACTCAATCACATGGATAATATCCCTGTCTAAGTCCATGAGGATATTGTTGTGCTGGTAGATTAAACTCCCCATCCAAAGAAAATAGCGTATTTATCTTTTTTCCTTCATGACCGATTCTATTAGCGATTACTGTGCCAAATAATGTGGTCAATTTCCGCGACAATTTTTTCTTGTGTGTTCTGTTTACTGAGTCTGTGCCTGCACACTCTTCCTCTATTTTATCTTGAGTGCGTTTATCAAAATATCTTTGTTTGTAACAACCGTCTCAATAGTTCGTATCCATTCTCAAGTTACTTATTCTCTATCTGGGAGTGTTCTAACCCACAAATGCTGTCCGAGTCTAACCAACGAACTATCTCTTCAAATAGTTCTCGTGCTTGTGACCAAAACATACCTGGATTTGATGTAGATCCTTGCATAGGGTGTGAAAGTGTTCCTGTTTTTTTACTTTTTACAAGCCAATTCCATCAAGTCAATTTTTGGCTGTCAATACTACTCTGGTTGACTGGTCATTTATTATTCTTATATCATACTTTGTATTACCAAAAGAGTCACACCCAAATGAATTGACATGAAACATTGAAACACGCAACGTAAAGTAGGATTGGCAGTTCGTTTACCTAACTGATTTTGAATTGTTTGAGAGCCTCCTTTTAGATCTTGGCGTAATGCCCTCAAACCTAGGCTATAAACTAGCAAACAGAAACCCATAACCATTGCCAAAGCTGCCACTGTTTTCCTTTGACTCTCAAGTAATTTGGCTGCATTGAATGCATATTCGGCACATGCAAATTCCTATTGACACAATTTTCGTAATCGGGATTGTGCCTGGGTATATTTTTTGGTCAGACGTTTTTCCAGTTGTCTTAAGTCAGATTATTTACGGGCTTCACTTTCTATCACTAGCCACCGTTGTCACACACCACCATAATCATTACAACAGGGGGCAATAGGATATCCTGGGATTTTATTTGGTACAAATGCATCAATACTGTTCTTTTCTAATAGTTATTTTGCGGCAGTTAGGGTTCCAGTAACTCGAGATACCCATCTGAATGAGACTATCATCTGCAAATTGTCTTCAGTGTAAAAGGCTGCATCCGGAACAAACAAAGCATCAATTTGCCATTCTTTGTCGAAATCTGCCATAAGTGTTCAAAACATGGGAAAATCGACTTCATGACCATGTGGAACTCGTAAAGATAAAGGAATATCTCCATCACCACTCCACATCAAGTCAAGGATAAATTGTTTCAAATCTGGTCGGTGGTCTCTAGAATAACCATATGTAATTGTAATTAATCCTGATTGTGCTGATGCTTCATCATCAGTACCAGTTCCATAATCCCCATGTACATGAAATGAACTTTAATCCAAGTGGAAGCTGTCCATTCTCACACCAAATCTATCTGCTGCTGATAGTGGGACTCGGATAAAAATTTCCGTTAATCCTGCATAATATAGTTTGTCTCAGACTCTCCCCAAGGGTTCATCGTTCAAATCTTCTGGTTGTATTCCCTCTCCCAAGAAATGTTCCGTTGCAATCCCTGAAAAGAACTTCTCAAATAAATATAGTGGTGCACTGATAAAGCCTAAGCCATTGAGAATCATTGCTTTGACCACTTGGCATGGGCTGATTATTTCTTGGGGATGAGTTTCAAGCAGTTGGTTGAACAAATCAACCAAACTGATTTCATCAATAATCCTTGCCACTATGCCTAAGTGTTCAATATCTTGTACTTGGATTTGTGATTCTGAAAAACTCATACTTAAAAAATACAACATTTTGCGTTCGGACCTGCGGAATGTGGGATAAAGCAATTCGCTTTAACATGATGATTTAAATTCCTAAATATATTTACATTTTCAAGTTCTACAATGAAGAACTTGGACTAGTTCTTGTTGATGTTTTGGTAAAACTGATAGATTATCCAATTCGCGGGCAGTATCAAGAATTTGCCGCTTAGGTGCTGTTTTAAAATTAACTTTATCGGGATCCCAAAGATCCCGTGTAGCATGATCTATGACTTGTTTTTTTCCCCTCAATAACTTCAGGACTGGCTTGACAATTACTGTAGCGGATATTTTGAGCTTCTTTGCCGAATTTTCGTTCAATTTCCAAAGTTCCGCCAGTCAAAATAAATAAAGCTATCACGACTAAAATAGATCCGCCAGTTGTGAAAGTAATTTACTGATCCCACTCTTTGATATCCACAAAAAATTACCTCCTGCCAAAGCAGATAATATTTATTCAATACAAATAAATACAAAGATTATTCATACTGTTTCCCGATATAACTAAAAAATACTGGGTTGCATAAGTTCGGGATGAATTAGGGTTTGAAACCATTGATAAATCGTTGAAAATTTAGTGAAATCATCCCGCACTTATGCAACCCCAAAAATCCGAATGATAATCTTCTCTTGTTTGTTTATCTAGATTGATGAATCAGCTGTTAGCCACTGAATTTACTTAATACTAAGGACAGGCAAGATGCACGTACTACAGCTATTCTCAATTTTAGGTTTATACAATTTCGCTACACATAAGCTTATATTACACATCAGCTTATATATAGATCATGCCGTGTGATTAGATTAGGGATCGCTAATCTAATTTTTCACTTGACAGTTCCTAGGGTAAGTTAAGCAATTTAGTTTAAGTGGGTTGTCTTTCCTTCATAGCTATTTCTCAGGATAATCACTCTAATCGGCCTATATGGTGGGACAATAAAAATCATCATTTTATATTCATCATACAATTGCTTCCAGCCAAAGGAAAATAGACCCATGTGGAAAAAAATTGCCTTGACTTTTTTATTAGTGTTGACCTTTACCCTGAATAGTCCTGGGCTAGCAACTGCGGCTGGGCTGAAAAGTTTTGTAGATACCCAAGATGGTTATCAGTTCTTGTATCCTAATGGTTGGATACAAGTTAAAGTGGCAAATGGTCCCGATGTCGTTTTCCACGACTTTATTGAATCCACAGAGAACATTTCTGTGGATATTAGTCCTGTTCCAGAAGCTAAAACATTAACTGAACTGGGCACACCTACAGAAATAGGCTACAAACTGGGGAAAAATGCCCTAGCACCTGAAGGTTCGGGAAGAACTGCAGAGCTAGTAAATGCAGAACAAAAAGATGTGGAGGGAAAGAAATACTACATTCTAGAGTATGCAGTTCAGCTGCCAAATAGTCAGAAAAGACATAACCTAGCCAGTATTGCCACTAGCAGAGGTAAATTATTTACTTTTAATGCCTCAGTAGCAGAAAGACGTTGGGGTAGGGTAAAGGGACTTATCCAAGACTCTATAGATTCTTTTGTGGTGTATTAATTTTATAAAGGGAGCAAGATGCTCCCACTTAATCGAAAGGATATTACAGTAATTGTTAACACTATTATCTATTCTCTATTCCTTTACTGAAATACCAATGCTCCCATTCGTTCTCGCTTCAGCTTCCCCGGCACGACGACGTTTACTACAAATGGTGGGAATTGAACCCATAGTACGTCCCAGTGATTATGATGAGTCTCTACTCAAAAAGACTAATCCAGAAGAACTAGTTAATACACTTGCTCTACGTAAGGCTGAAACCATTGCCCCTGAATTTAGCTCCGCTTTAATTATGGGTTGTGATTCTGTGTTAGCCATTGATGGTAATATTTATGGTAAACCAGCCAATAAGAAAGAAGCTTGCAATCGCTGGCAAAAAATGCAAGGTCATTTTGGCGATTTATACACTGGTCATGTTTTAATTGATACGTGTACGCAACAAAGTTTGATCAAGTGTCAAATTACTAGGGTGTATTTTAGCCTTATGGATGATACTGCAATTCAAGCCTATGTAGCTACGGGGGAACCCCTTAAATGTGCTGGTAGTTTTGCACTGGAAGGGCGTGGTGGCTTATTTGTGGAGAAAATAGAAGGTTGTTACAGCAATGTGATCGGGTTGAGTTTGCCTTTGTTAAGGCAAATGTTGACGGATTTGGGTTACAAAGTCATTGATTTTTGGCAGTGAAATATATCATTGATAATAGATGAGGTTGTACGACCTATAGAAACTGGGCTCACTTATAAACCCGGTTCATTTTCTATTAATTTCTGGCGTTGCTGAATCAGGGGATGATTTCACTAAATTTTCAAGAATTTATCAATAGTTTCAAACGCTAATTCATCCCGCACTTATGCAACGCCCATCAATATTATCTTTTTTGCTAAATAACCTGCGGAATGTGGCTTTTTAGCAACCGAACAATGTTTTAATCTGCCATCTTTGGGCATAGTAAACTAAAGTTTGTTTTGGTTGTCTGGAGGTTATTAGGCTGAAGTGACCCTTTGAATAAAAACGAAATCTATGCACAGTGAAACTTCCAGATATTTCAAGTCCAAGCTCACTGGGTATAAATCATGCCAATTCTGAGTAAATCTATTGCTCTTTGTTGTATAGCTGTAGGCTCAGTAATCTTCTCAAAAACAAAGGATTTAATACCAATTATTGTAAAAATACAATTTTTACAATAATTGGTATTAAATCATCCAATAAAGTTTGGAAGGTATGAACGGGCACATTCTCTGAGGGACGCTTTTTGTTCCCTTTCTTTTTAGCTTTTTCGCTCTTTTTGGCAGGAGATACAACAGACTCTTTTCTGGCTGCTGCTGCCTCCCAATCATCTTCATAAAAAAGTATTGGAGCTAAAAGTTATCGCAAATCCCATTCTACATAATAATAAGACAACATACATATGGCATTTTATACGTTCGGCTGTAAAATGGTAAGCTGGACGAACTTTTAAGTCAACAATTTTATAACTACGGAAAGCTTGTTCTACTTGTGAGAGATTTTTATCGGCTTTTACCGTATCCGTAGCAGATAATGTTTCTTCATCCAAAGATCTAGGAATTATATATAAAGCATCCAATACTGCTTTTGCATCAGTTTTTGACTGATTTCTCTGATATGAAAAACTCTTCTCTTCTATTTCAATTATGAAATGTTTTTCAACATTAAATTTCTTGATAACTTTACCTACTCTTACACCAATATTATCCTCGCCTTTTCGTGAACGAGCTTTTCTCTAAGTTGCTGCAACAATTTTATCTAATTTATTTTCTGTTGCTTGTAAGAATTATTCTCTATTTTTCTTTCTTTCTGCTGCCAATAAAGGATTTAGACAGGCTATTAATCTTTCCCTTGGATAATCTTGGCTTTTAATTAATGCTAAATTTGGTTCATCAAACAGAGCTAATTGAATAGCTGATTGTTCTACTCAAGTGATTTTTGAAAAATAAATTACCAGCTAAAGCGGTTGAATCAAGATATGCCATTTGGGCAACAGTGGATTTCGCTGTAATCTAGACTCCACTTGTTTCATAGCTTTCTTTGTTAGAGAAATCCCTTTTTCGTAAACAGTTTTACTTAAACTCAAGATAGGATATAAGCCTTTCCTAGTCATACTCGAAGCCCAGTAAAGCATGACTTCAACATCAACAAGCTTCCCCCGCCCCATTCCAATGCTGGTCAAG
>CBZS010000592.1 GCA_000613065.1 Richelia intracellularis
CTGACAACAAGACAACGATATTTTTTTTTCCATGGGAAAGAACGCTCTTATTGAAAACCTGGGACAGAAATTTTAATGGGTCTGCCCTTGTTCTTCTTTGTCTTCCAAACCCGCTTGGGCCACTGCGTCCTAATACCACGTCTACGTAAAGCAGCACGCTTATCCTTAAAATCGTAGTCTTTTTCAACTGCAAGCAGTTTCAGGGGTTTACGGAGTCTACCGCGTTTGTTGGTTTTAACCTTTACACTGTCTAGAAGTGGTATCAGCTCAACTCTTTCACTACCATTAGCAGGTGTGGTGCGATTGGATAAAGGCATTCCTCAGCCTTCAGTAAGAGTGTGTATTAAAAGATCCTTTCCTTCTCCACCCACCGTAAGCAACACCATCACCACCGCCTTTTCCAGGGGGAAAAAGACCCGTCCACGGCCCCATAACTCCAATTGATTAACCCTTTCTCTTGTCCAATCCCCAATATTCGTGCTTGTAAAGCCTCTAAGGTCCCGTCCAACTGCCAACGTTTGAGCCATCGATGTGCAGAGCTCTTTGATGCCCATATTTCTCCTTTTGGAACGTCACACCAACGACACCCTGTTATCAATATATACAGTAAGGTCTTGAGTACAGAAAGAAATGAAGAATGTGGCATTCCTCGTTCGCGTTTCTCTGGCGGTTTTGGAAAAATATCCTCAAACAAAGACCACTCCAAATTACTCAGTCCTTCAAAACGTCCAACCATCAGATGATATAACCCCTCTGACTCAACAGGCATATTATCACCTTCTGTTATTAGTGAGATAGATTCTTTTCATCCATCTGTGACAGAAAAATAGCACTTCCAGAGGTAGACAATATCCTAGAAAGGTTGAAAGGTGTCTGCACTATGGTCTCCCAGTACCCAAGCTAAAATTCCTTGGGGGAAATGGTCTAATGCTGTTCGCAACCAAATTTTGTTTTTTTTGAACCGATGAAAGTTTCTAATTCCTCCAGTTCTCCAACTTCTAGGATATCCTCT
>CBZS010000593.1 GCA_000613065.1 Richelia intracellularis
CAAAATTCCTGATTAGGTGAGGGAAGCAGGCTTGTCCTGATCTGTTCCGAGCGACTTTACTTGAGCGGAGCCCAAGGGAGCATAGGAATAGAACAACTGTCAACTGACAGATGTCAACCGACAACCATCAACCGCTAAAATTACTGATGAAAAAATTTCACCATCCTGAGTATTAAAAGAAACCCCTTATTTAGTGCCTTCCCAAATAGTGGTAATAGAATAGGAAGCGAGGTTTGGTATCGTCTGCTGTTATTTAACAGTAAAATTTACTACAAATATGTCTGCGTAAATATTTTGATAACCATTCCTGATTTGATAAAGGCTGTAGCATCAATACCCTTGTAATACTCATATGACTTCCCGGATTCGCTTTTTAATGTGTGCCCCAAACCACTACGATGTGGACTACGTGATTAATCCCTGGATGGAAGGAAATATCCACAAATCATCTCGCGAGCGCGCAGTGGAACAATGGCATAAATTACACGAAACAATTAAGGAATATGCCATCGTAGATTTAGTTACACCAGAAAAAGGCTGGCCTGATATGGTATTTACTGCCAATGCTGGTTTGGTTTTGGGTAATAATGTTGTACTCAGTCGATTTTTACATAAAGAACGACAAGGGGAAGAGCCTTACTTCCAAAAATGGTTTGAAGAAAATGGTTACACGGTTCATTTACTACCCCAGGATTTACCCTTTGAAGGTGCGGGAGATGCACTTTTAGATCGGGAAGGACGCTGGTTATGGGCTGGTTATGGTTTCCGTTCCGAATTAGATTCCCATCCTTATTTAGCAAAGTGGCTGGATGTAGAGGTGTTGTCATTGCGACTAATTGATGATCGCTTCTACCATCTAGATACCTGTTTTTGTCCCCTCAGCAATGGCTATCTTCTTTATTACCCACCGGCTTTTGACTCCTACTCTAACCGTTTGATTGAAATGCGAGTAGCTCCAGAAAAGCGGATTGTAGTATTAGAACCAGATGCAGTGAACTTTGCTTGCAATGCGGTGAATGTAGACCACATTGTGATTATGAATAAAATATCTGAGAAACTAAAAGCACAAATTGCAGAAGTTGGTTTCCAGGTAATTGAAACTCCCCTAACAGAATTTCTCAAAGCTGGTGGAGCTGCAAAATGTCTTACCCTCAGAAGCACGGAACCACTCCGGGAGGAACTTCATGGCAATGTAACCGTGGAAAGTCGAGTTCTTTGCATGAAAGGACATCTACTCGATGCGGGTTTAATTAACCGTGCCTTGGATTTAATAGTTGACAATGGTGGTAGTTTCCAAGTCCTTAATTTCGATTTGGGAGAGCAACGTCAAAGTACTTCTGCTGCTGAAGTAAAAGTTTCTGCTCCCTCCCACGAAGTCATGGAGGAAATCATTTCCCAATTAATTGAATTGGGTGCTGTGGATTTACCCGAGGACGAACGGGACGCTCAGCTAGAACCTGTAACCATTGCTGGAGTGGCTCCCGATGACTTTTATGTGTCTACCATTTATCCCACAGAAGTACGGATTAATGGTAAATGGGTAAGGGTAGAAAAACAACGAATGGATGTACCAATTGCAATTACCGAAACTAGTTATGGTCCTACAGCTATGTGTAAAATGTTACGGGAGTTAGTTCTTGGAGATCAGGTAGTTGTTGATGTTCAAGGGCTACGTACTATACGCAAGCCAGAATCGCGTGAACAACGTAGTGCCCAAGAATTTAGCTTTATGTCATCTGGGGTTTCCAGTGAACGCCGAGTGGAATTGATTGTGGAACAGGTCGCTTGGGAATTACGTAAAATTCGTGACTCCGGTGGTAAAGTAGTTGTCACTGCTGGCCCTGTAGTTATTCATACTGGTGGCGGTCAGCACCTAGCACAACTAATTAGGGAAGGATACGTACAAGCACTCCTTGGAGGTAATGCGATCGCTGTTCACGATATGGAACAGTCTTTGATGGGAACTTCTCTAGGCGTCGATATGAAGAGGGGTGTAGCTGTAAGGGGAGGACACCGCCATCACTTGAAGTTAATTAATACTGTACGCCGCCATGGCAGCATTGCCAAAACCGTAGAAGCAGGGGTAATTAAGAGTGGGGTTATGTACGAATGTGTCAAAAATAACGTCCCCTTTATCCTCGCTGGCTCCATCCGTGATGATGGTCCCCTACCAGACACTCAGATGGATTTAATCAAAGCCCAAACTGAATATGCCCAACAACTCCAGGGAGTAGAGATGGTTTTAATGCTGTCATCTATGCTTCATTCCATTGGGGTGGGTAATATGACGCCTGCTGGGGTGAGAATGGTTTGTGTGGATATTAACCCCGCCGTAGTCACAAAATTAAGCGATCGCGGTTCTATAGAATCCATTGGAGTAGTAACCGATGTAGGCTTATTCCTCAGCCTACTAGTACAGCAATTAGATCAGTTAACTAGCCCATATACCACTATGCTTTAGTTTTGCTGCTTTTCCAATAAGTCCTAGTCGATACGTCATAGCCCCCACTTCTAGAAGTCGGGGCTATGACTTAGTTCAGACCTCGTGAAAAAGTTAAAGCGAAGGGAGAGGGTAGAAGTATAACAGTAAAGCTGTAACCATATAATTTATAGGGATTTTCTGCTCAATAGACCACACCGTAGGGATTCTCACAGAGCAGATTGGACTGGCTCACCATGACAAGGCAAGTCTCAAACACCAGCTCACAGCCCTATTTGTCACTGGCTCTCTGATTGACTGGAAACGCGCCAGCTTGATACTAGTGATGAGCAATAATCAATCCCTAAAACCAAAAGTGATTCAAATACTTTTCCCGGTATAAAACCGCTTTATTTTCACAGGATTCCTGATAAACCCTGCCCTTGTCAAAATGCTGACTCAGGAACTACTAGTTATTTTTACCATCACCTACAAGTTTCTATAACATTGCAGCTAGTAATTTGTGTTCAATATTTATAACTAATTTTTGAGGGAAAATAATTAGTATACCTGTTTAGAATAGTTTGTTTAAATTAATTGTTCTCATATTAGATAATTAATAAACTCTAGTATGTAAATCATCAGTTGAACTTGGGAATAATATATTCAAGGAAAGGTTAGATGACTAAACATCAAAAATGTGGTTGCTTAGTCCGTCTTCCTATAAATTTCATCAACTTAATAATCCGGATTTACCCTTTATTTCGCCGTAGAGAATCAAACCGGAGTTACCATTATAGAAACCGGAGGAAAACTATCAGAGAATTATCACCCCAATAAAAGCATTTCTACATTGTGAAGACTACATCTATATTAACAGAAATGTCTGCAAAATTACTTACGTAATAGTAGTGATAACAATAAAAAATTTAGATGTCAATGTTTGATCGAGCTTCATTGGAAAAAATATTTGTAAACCATGAATAAATCAGAAATTTTGAGATACGAATATGTTACTAGAAACAATGAGTGAGCGGGGAAGTGGAAGATAAGACTTCCACATTAGCTATAGTGTTGATTGAATTACTGAGCACATTAGAACTATCCAAAATCATAGTTTTGGATAGTTTTCACAAGCTTAGAGTAATCAAATTAAAGAAGTGCCCAATTGTCATTGCGTAGCTTGCTTCTGCGATGCAGTGCGAAATTAGGTGTAGCGTTCGCCTAGTGTGTCTGTTAGGACTCAGCAAGCGCAAAATATTCATATTGCCACATTCCTTTCCCTTTAGGGAAGTCGCTCTGCATCTAATGCTTCATAAAGCCTTTCGGGCATGGCTTCATTTAGCGCAATGACAAGCTTGTGGGTCATTTCTTTCTTGGAACCTCTTAATAGAATGAATAAAAGTTTGGGCGTTGCATAAGTGCGGGATGAATTAGCGTTTGAAACCATTGAGAAATCATTGAAAATTTAGTGAAATCATCCCCTGATTCAGTAACGCCAAAAATTAAATTAATCTTTACTTACTCTCATGAGCGTAGTTTTGAGTGAAATCTAACAAAGCTTGGGGTAAAGCACAATTGCATACAGCAATTTCTACTTGCCTTACGCCTTTATGTGCGTGGGTAAAGCATAAATTAATATAGTCATGGGGTTTGTAGGGCATACGCTCTGACCATTCAATAGCCACAATTCCTGGCGTGGTATCAATCCCTTCCCAGTAAGTTTCTAAATTTAACTGGACAACTTCTGAAGAGGAAAGACGATATAAGTCTAAATGATAAAGGGGAATACGTCCTTCTGTATACTCATTAATGAGTGTAAACGTAGGACTGACTATTGATTCGGTAATTCCTAAACCTTTACCAATACCTTGGACTAGGGATGTCTTTCCCACGCCTAGATCACCTTCTAACAATATAATGGTCGGTGCATCTAGGGATTTACCCAAGTAAACCCCTAATTTATGGGTTGCTTCTACGCCTGCTAGTACAATTTTCATATTTAATTGCACATTCATTAACTGGGTAAAGTGAAATATTTACCCACAGTACTTATATTACAATACTGCCCATGCATCATAGATATAATTAAGCTCTAGAAACTGCTTGATGAGCTTTGATCATTATATTTTTTTTGGAAGTACTGCCATACCAACGCAGTAAAACTCGGGCTAGTTTCTGGGGGTCGTGGCGTACGCATCCTGTTTCATCTTCATGCATAATATTAGCAATTACCACCCGTGTTCCTAGTTTATTGATTTCTGCGCGATCGCAAAATCAGGATGAGAATTTTCCTGGGCATAGCGAATATGGGCACGGGCTGAGGGCTGTTTTTTCTGGACTAATACCGCGTTAAATAAGCTCCTACCACAGGCATTATCAATAGCTTTAATGTGATCGCTAACACTATACCCTTGGGTTTCCCCTGGTTGAGTCATAATATTGCAAACATAAATCCGGGGAGCAGTAGAAGCCGCGATAACATCAGCAATTTCGGGTACTAATAAGTTAGGAATAACACTAGTATATAAACTTCCCGGCCCCATAATAATACAATCTGCCTCTTTCAGAGCTTTAATTGCAGCAGGTAGTGCCGGAGGATTCGCAGGAGTACAACCAATACTCATAATCTTGCCACCAGCTTCTGTAATACTTGACTCTCCCTCTATGTGGCGACCGTCGGCTAAGTCTGCCCAGAGACTAACATCGGTCAAGGTGGCAGGTAATACTTGTCCTCTAATAGCTAAAACCTTAGAACTAGCAGCAACAGCTCGTTCTAGGTCACCAGTAATTTCACTCATCGCTGTGAGAAATAAATTACCAAAGCTGTGGCCAGTTAACCCGTCACCAGCACTAAAGCGGTATTGAAATAATTCTGTTAATAACTTTTCTTCATCAGCCATGGCTGCTAAGCAGTTACGGATATCCCCAGGAGGTAAAACACCTATTTCCCTTCGCAAACGTCCAGAGGAGCCTCCGTCATCAGCCACAGTTACAATAGCTGTAATATTAGCACTATAACTTTTTAATCCCCTCAATAGGGTAGAGAGACCCGTACCCCCTCCAATGACTACAATTTTAGGTCCTCGGTAAAGGCGGCGATGTGCCAACAACATATCAATTATTTCCTCATCCCCCTCTGGTCGTAGGACTTTAGTAATGGAGCCGACTGTACGAGTTTGTCCCCATAAAAGTAACAACAAACCACATATCAGAACTAGAGGGCCACTGACATAGTTAGGTAATAGATTGGTTATAAAACCTAACAACCCCTTTAGGAGTTGAATCATCCAAAATATGGGTGTCAATTTTATCCAAATAGCTAACCCAAGAGCAGCTAAAATGACCCCACCCAAACTAATTAGCAACCAGCGTTTAACCGATAATCCAGGGGACAACCATTTGAACCACTGATTTACCCTATAAGATGTACGACCACTGCGCACGCGGGACTGCTGCTGCAGAGCCTTTAGGGTTTGTCTGATGATAGCTATTGACATACCTGCTTTTTAGTATCATTTACAATATTTAATGAATGGTAATCACTTAAATAGTTACTTATGATTGCTTAGTATTTTCTTTACACTAGTGTTTTATGTGCTTCAATGCCCTTGTATATTAAAGCTTGTATAACTTTGATTGTGCCAATGTCCCACAACTAACAATGGTAAGATATACCTAAGAGGATGTTTGAAAAGTTTTTAGAAGTCAGAAATTATGCTAACCGCCTCACCATGAT
The DNA here is from genome assembly GCA_000613065.1 of Richelia intracellularis. Classification (GTDB taxonomy): domain Bacteria; phylum Cyanobacteriota; class Cyanobacteriia; order Cyanobacteriales; family Nostocaceae; genus Richelia; species Richelia intracellularis_B. The sequence continues at coordinate 6,159 of CBZS010000593.1, forward strand.
ACGGATCATGGCAATATAAATAAAAGTTTCCGATGTTTCTGGCAATAGCTCATAATCTCGAACTAATCGCCCACATCCCATCAACCAACCAAGGGTAGGTTCTACCACCCACCGTTTTTTGAGCAAAACAAAACTTCTGGTTTGTTCTGCTCGCAGTACCACTTGAATAATCCAACGGCAGAAATTCATTACCCACTCCATGAAAGGCTCACCATCAAACCCTCCATCTACCCAGATTAGTGTCAAAGGAGACAGTCCCTTACCCATAGGTTTGACCGTTTTAGGTACTCGTTTCCCTCCTTCTGGTTCCCCAACACTCGCAGCAGTAACCAATAATCACAACACTAATCCCAAGGTATCCACGGTCAAAAACCATTTCCGTCCCTGAATCAGTTTGCCACCATCAAACCCCACCTGTTCATGGACTCCAGCAGTACTCTTGACACTTTGACTATCGATGATTGCCTCGGATGGGCTTGGATCCCGTTGTTGCTCTATCTGCACCCACTCCCTGAGATTGTCATGAATTTATCGACTTCACGCTTGCGTTCACCAGGTTTTGCTTCTGGAATCAGCTCACTCAGAAATTCATATTGGTCACGGGTCAGATTGCTGGGGTAAGCTTTACTCATGTCGCTCACGGGCGTCCTGTTTACGATCTATTCACACCGTATACTGAGAGAGCTTTTTTACAACATACCTGACTTTTCAAACACCCTCTAAGTGTCTAGTGAAATTTTTCAACGAAAATAAAAAGGATCCTTCGTAAAATAATTACATTTCCCATTGACTGACTTACACAATCGAAGGATATAACTGTTTAAATATTGCCTCCAGTACCTCTCACCAAGGGATTTTCACATCAAAATAATCAATCGATCAGAATGCAGGTAACAGGAGGAGTAAAGCAATTATTTCAAGTCCAGAAATTGAGTAATTTATTTTTTGCTGTTTTCCAAAGGTTTAACAGTAATACCCCTAAGAATCATGATGTTTATT
>CBZS010000594.1 GCA_000613065.1 Richelia intracellularis
ATGGAGTAGAACGTCGGGGCTTTCAAGCTCAGATGAGGTTGAAATATTGCCAAGGTAGAGCAAGGTTAGCACAAACAGTATTCGGTTCGGGTAGAGAAAATATAGAGTTAGGGTTAGGGGAAAAAAGAACAGGGATAATCTGTGTGGGATTACAATCAGCCTTTAGCACAGCAAAGCGTTACCAGGAGAAACAACCTCTTCTCTTGTGGCATTATCCCTGGGATAAATTGCAGAATCTGATTCTCAACAAGACCCAACATTTAAAACTTCCTTAGCCTATACCCGGTTAACAGCAACATCCGCACTAGAAAAACTCAAAGAACAGGAATTTAGCCAGGACCAATTGCCTTGTCCCAGTATAATGGCACAAGTATTGAATCGAATGGGCTATGGTCTTTGTAAAGTCGTAAAAGCCAAACTTCAAAAAAAATTGCACAAACGGATGATATCTTCAACAACATCAAAGAATTTGAGCCGCAATCAACAAACAAGCCTCAAAGTCAAACCACTAAGCATGGATTACAAAGCTACCGTTAATATCGGGGGTTATTCTCGTGGTGGAAAAACCAGAGGAGACAATCAAGCTGAGGATCATGGTATGGGATCCACAGAAAAATATACTCCCTGTGGGATTCTTGATGAAGATAGTGGGCAATTATTGTATATTAACTTTGGTAGTTCTTCTTATAAAACCAGGGATTTTATTGTTGATACTCTAATTCAATGGTGGAAGACAATGATACCAGAACCAAAGCAGGATACCGAACTGATACAAATTAAAGTTGATAATGGTCCGGAAATAAGTGGAGTAAGAACTCAATTAAAAAAAAAGATGGTTGAGTTTGTTGATCTGCTAAATATACCAATTCAATTGCTTTACTATCCTCCTTACCATAGTAAATACAATCCCATAGAGGGTTATTGGGGTATTCTTGAGCAGCATTGGAATGGGGGGGGGGCGAAGCTTGTTGATGTTGAAGTCATGCTTTCCTGGGCTTCGAGTATGAGTTGGAAAGGCTTATATCCTATCTTGAGTTTAAGTAAAACTGTTTACCAAAAAGGGATTTTTCTAACAAAGAAAGCTATGAAACAAGTGGAGTCTAGATTACAGCGAAATCCACTGTTGCCCAAATGGGATATCTTGATTCAACCACGTTTGCTGGTAATTTATTTTTAAAAAATCACCTTAAATATACGAGAAATTGTTTGAGGTCTGGTCTATGTTGTCGTGAGTAACCGTAGGTAATTTTGATCGCTGTTGCCTCCCCAGAAGCATCAGAAACTGTTACGGGATATTCTCCATGCAGATGAAATGAACTAGAGTCCAAGTGCAAGCTATCCTTTTTAACTCCAAACTTGGATCCTGCTGCCAAGGCTAATGTGACAAAGACTTGTGTTAGTCCTGCCCCATATAGCTTATCCAGTACTCTCCCCAAGCGGTCAGAATTCAGATGCTCTGCACTTATCCTTTCTCCCAATAAATGCTCTGTGATTTTGCCCACAAAAAATTTTTCAAATAAATACAATGGGGCACTGAGCAAACTCAAGCCATTAATAATCATTGCTTTTACTACTTGACCTGGGGTTACAATTTCTTGGTGATCGTTTCGTAGTATTTAGTTGATTTGTTCTACCAAACACATTTCATCCATGATTCCTGCCACTATGCCACAGTGGTCAATATCTTGTACTCTAATTTGTTAACTTGATGGTGTCATGAATAAAAAATACCATCAATCTCTCCATTTCCCTGCGGAAAATGGGTTGTAATAAAAATAACATTAATCTTTTGACCACATTATTTCCTATAGCAGCAGAAAAATACTTGTGGTATACGAACGCAAAACTACATAGCAATTCTAAGGTTTCAGCCATCGTAACTACGAACATTGTTTGCATGAACAGAATCCCCAAAAAATAGATAGTCAACAGTTTAGGAAAAGCCTCACAGTATGGGTTTTCAGTATCCAGGCTGGAAATCCATTCTGTGCAATAACTGTACTTTGACTTTGTCCCATTCGGGTTATAACCGCCGCCAAAATTTTGGGTATTCCGAGGGGTATTACACTTGATTAGCTATTGGTATCCTAACAAAAGTGGTTTGTCCCAGTAGTTACGCAGGGAAGTATTCCAGCTCCTGGCGGATTTACCATATATGCAAGTCTCCGTACACCCAACTACCGTCATCGGCAGTAATAACTAACTTTAAGGTAGTAATTACCGTACAAAATATGATTTACCTAGTGTATATGTCAGGATATATATGGTATAGTAAAAGAGTTAAAACTTGCTTCACCAAAAAGCATAACATCTACGCATCGGCAATTAACGCGAAACGGAAAGCAGTTTTGATTAAGTTTTTACTAAAGGAAATCAACAATTAAGTTTAAGTTATGACTCAGCAAGTGATTCACCCCATGGTGAAATTGCAGCGTAACGTGCAATCACTCTTGGAATCTAATATTATCAAACCTACTGACAGCATTTGGAAGATAGCTTTACTCTATGGAAATGAATGGCAGTACTGGAAACGTGAACTCTTAGAATTTGGTTTCACTATGCAAGATCCAGTCAGCGAATTGTTAGCTGTGGAAGCTTGGGACGAAGAATAAGAGACACATTATAGGGAAGTGAGAACAACAGGGGGGAGTTCTGTCTGTTCTCCTGTTTTTTTTGTAGCAATTTCAACTTGGATATAATACAGCCCCTTACTTGACCCTGTGCACAAGACATCTATATCTTCACAAAGGAGAGAATAAAGGGGTGAGATTTGTTTTCTTTGGTAGAAGTTAGGGTTATATTTTATCAACATAATGAACAGAGAACTGAACAGTAATCGCTTTTGCTCACACCTACTTCTAGTAAAAATCTTCTTAATAATTGAATAATCTTTATATCCCCTAATGACATTGTTTTAAAGCATCAGCCAGTGTCCTTGCTGTTTGATAGCGATCGCGTGGTAGAGGTTCTGTGACTTTATCAATAATTTTCCGTAGTTGGGGGGTAATAGTAGGTACATTCTCTACATGGAAACGAAAACTCCTCCCCTGCAAGCGGTAAAACTTGAAAGGATTTTCCCCTGTGAGTAAAAATATTAAGGTTGGTCCGATCGCATACAAATCTGATTGAGTTAATGGTTGACCCCTCTCTTGTTCTGGAGCGCAGTATCCTTCCGCACCAATACGAGTGCCGGGAGTAGTGCCAATTTCCTTCACTGCGCCAAAATCTAGGACCACAATACTATTATTAGAACTGCGTACCATCAAATTCGCAGGTTTAATATCCCGGTGAATTAGGGGTGGGTCTTGGCTGTGGAGGTAGTCTAAAATATCACAGGTCTGAATCATCCAAGCGATCGCTTGCTGGGGCAATATTGGTCCTTTGAGATATACCAATTGTTCTAAATCTTTCCCATGTACCAACTCCATCGCCAAGTATTTTTTACCAGCTTCTACAAAAAAATCATAATATTCGGGAATACCGGTATGGTGTAGAGATTTAAGGGTATTTGCCTCTCGTTCAAATAGCTCCCTTGCTTTGGCAACTTTTGCCATATCAGCATTCATCTGTTTCAAAACTAATAACCGGGGCTTAAAATTAGCCGTTCCTACTCCATCCCAGGCTAAATAGGTTGTACCCATACCGCCTTTCCCCAAAGTCCGCAAAACTTGATAATTGCGAATGGTTTTTTCCACTGAAAGGGGTTGACCACAATGGATACAAAATAAGTTGTCTGCTGCATTACCTTGGTGAGTACAGTTGGAATCTCCAACATTAGAAGATCCAACATTAATAGTTTGATTAATTGTTACTTGCTGCATTTGAAATTGCAGCATTGGACCACCCTTTGCCAATTGTAAAAGGGAATTATCTGCCAAAGGACTTTGAAGAATCAAAACTCCGTTTAAAAACGTACCATTAGTCCCATGGCTAACTACCTGCCAGCCATTGCCATTAGTATTGCACCGAATTTCTAGATGATGGCGAGATACTAAATTATCCGTTAGCACAACATCATTATCCGTTGAACGACCAACCCGAATTACGGATTTGTTCTCAAAATACCACTGTTGTAGAGGTACTTGTTTTTGCGATTCTAGCAGGATCAGACTCACCACAATGACGCAATCTAAATTAAAGGATAAAAAACAAATTAGTTACTATGGGTTTTTTATGACCGGACGAACTTTTGCCCGGATTAAAACCGCCGTAATATTATCATGACCATTGTATTGATTCGCCAAATCTATTAAGTCTTTTACACCACTATCCAGATTTACACTGGAACTTAACAAAGGTAACAGGTGAGTCTCCCAATGTTTTACCATTAAATCATTATCTGAAAGTCCATCAGACACTAAAATGAAAAGTGTGTCTTCATTAATTTCCAAAAATTCTACATCAGGAACAAGAGAGTTGCCATCCCGAGGACCAAGGGCTTGTGTGAGTTGATAAGCATCGGGACGAGCATAAGCTATATCTGGTTCTACACCCCTGGCAATTTCGCGTTGTCCAACTTCATGATCTATTGTGATCTGTTCTAGCCCTTGTTTACGAGTTAGGCGATATAGGCGACTGTCTCCGACGTGGGCCACACCTACTTTATTATCCTGGATCATGAGCATAACTAAAGTTGTACCCATACGTTCTACACCAGAGCGGGCATCACTCTGATTCATATCGTAAATTGCTTGGTTAGCAGTTATTACCCCCTGGCAAATTACTTCTTCACTAGGTATTTGTTCTTCTGTCCAATGGGTTTGAAAATAATATTTTAGGGTATTAACCGCTAATTCACTGGCAACTTCCCCACCAGCATGTCCTCCCATGCCGTCGCACAATATGTACAATCCACGAGCAGACATGGTTATATTTTTGGGTAACTCAACTTTACTTATTTGGGTTTCAATGCCAAAACAGTCTTCGTTATGAGTTCTTTGTTTACCCACGTCAGTACAGCCGGCATCATCCAAACCGCTTAACTGCATAGGTAGGGCAATCGTTGCTAAATCATCGGATATGTCATAACCTATCGCTGTTGTATCATCTTCGTCATCTAACTGCAGAACTGTCACTGCTTTAGTAGTAGTTACCCCATCATTAATCACATTTTCTTCTTTTATACTTGTCTCTGTAAATTCTGGCGAATTTTCTTGCAATTGTTGATAAATCTCTGTCAAATGAGATTGTAAGTCTTTAAGTGTGGCAATTTTCCCTTGTTTCAAGTCGGCCAATAATTGTAATATGGAACCAAATTGAGTCCGTTGTGATTTACTAAATAAACTATGCCATAATCCTCCCAAATCTTGAATGGTTGGAGGTTGGTTTAATTCTTGCTGATTTGACGGTTCTGTAGATTTATTGCCACCTACATACAAACGCTGTAATGCTAGAGATTGGTCTTCATCTAAACAAAGATTAGATCGCTCTAAAAGGCTATAACAAGCATTCAAAGGTGTTAATAACTCCCAAAGTTGAGTCATTTGATAGAAGCACTGTAATATCTGCAATGAACTAGTATTTTCTTCTTGCCACAATGCGAGCAAAGACTGCCAATGTGAACGATCTTGCAATAAGATTACTTGCATACCACCCTGTTGCCAAGCATCATGAATTGGCGGAATACCACGGTGAGTTTGTGATTGCATGGCAGTATATACCTCGGCTAAAGGAGGTATATTATCTCCCTTCCCCACAGATGATGGAGGTAAATTCTGGGATTGATTGGTAATGATTGCTTGTAAGGGAGTGATTTGGTATGGTTGGCAGTCTAGTACTCGAATACATACATCCATAGGAGCAGATACTGTATCTAAACTTGGTAGTGGTTCTAATAATTGATACCGTTGTTGGGAATCCAGATAAGAGCAGACTATGGAAGACTGTTCCACTTTGGCTGTTTTTGGTTGCGAAGATGCTTCCCCTAACTCTTGCGGTACTGTTCTGACAATCAATGCTGTCAGAACAGTACCGCAAATTGCACCACATTCGTGGCATTTCTCAGCATTAGTGGCAACATTCGCACCACATTCATGGCACACTCTTTGGCTGAAGGATGTGCCACAGTTTTGACAGAATTTATGATTGCTCGGATTTTCAAACTGACACTCAGGGCAAATTAGCATTATGGAAATTCCTTAATTCCCGCTCCAAGGTCCTTAATATAACTTATCTTTCCCGCCAGTGATAGGAATAATCATGTTGGGAATATAAAATGCTTACTAACAGTCTTTATTGTTACCTATGGTAACTAGAAAGCTTCAAGGGAGTTAACAAGTAGTATATTATTCACCCCAATGTAGCTTGAAAATGATAAAGGTGGAGCTGATTATAGGGATAAGAACATGGGCTATCGCTAGTACGGGAGTATTTCTTTAGCTTTTAAGTTTCTCATCTGGCATTAGAGTTAGAGCAAATATAAAGCAAGTACAATTGTTTTGACTAGCTACGGATATCTTACCTCCTAAATAGCTTACTACTTTGTGTACTAGTGCTAAACCAAGTCCAGTGCCCCCCTGTCTCCAAGGATCATTACTAGGAATCCGATAGAACTTTTCAAAGATTTTTGGTAATTCAACTGGGGGTATTTCTACTCCAAAATTTTTAAATTGAAATTGTATACAGTCTGATAATGACTGGGCTGTAATATGAATGCTGCTACCACTGGGAGTGAATTTACAAGCATTTGTCAGCAATTCTATGATTATCCGCTCTAGGCTAAATGGATCGCTCATCAAACTTGGTAAATTGCCAGGAATATCCAATGAAAACTGATGGGTTTGATAATGATGGCGAGTTTGAAATAACTGGACGACCTTACTCAAGCATGGATAAATATCTATGGTTCCCATCACCAAAGGCTTGATATTTGTATCCAAACGCTGTAAATCGAGGAAATTATTAATATGGATAAATATCTATGGTTCCCATCACCAAAGGCTTGATATTTGTATCCAAACGCTGTAAATCGAGGAAATTATTAATCAGGTTAATTTCGCGTTCGCATTCATTATTTAAAATTTTAAAGTAGCGATTGGCTTTGGATAGGGAGTATTCCGAAAGAGATGCTGCTAAGTGTGATGATGGTTGATCTAAGGCTATCCCCAACATCTGAATCGGCATTTTCATATTTGTCAGCGGTGTCCGCAGCTCATGGGATACGGTGCTGAGAAATTGATCTTTGAGACGATTAAGGAATTCCATCTGTTCTAATTGTTTTTGGGTTGCTTGGTGGCTTTGAGTTAAAGCGACTTCAGCCAATTTACCCTCTGTAATATCCATAGCAGAACCAATAGAACCAGTAAACTTACCCTCAGGAGTAAATCGAGGTACACCAGTGTCTAAAACCCACCGATAATCACCATTGTTACGCCTTAAACGATACTCCATATGAAATTGTTCCCAGGTACCAAATGCTGATTGGTAAGTTCGCATACAGCAATTTTGGTCTTCTGGATGTATCTGTTCTAACCAACACCAACCCAACTCTTCTTCTAAATTACATCCAATAAAATTTAGCCATGACTGATTAACAAAATTACGCATGGTATCAGTTCCTGATACCCACAACATAACTGGTGCATGATCAGCCATTGTATGGAAGCGTTGCTCACTTTCTTGCAAGCTGTCTTTGGATTCCTTGTGCTTTGTAATATTTTCACAAATCATTAGAATTAGATGATTTTCCCCAGTGAATGGCTCTGATAACCTATCTTGCTCTTGCTCTTCTTGAGGCAAAATATGATCAGTAACGTTAACCCAGGCAATATCACTATGGGGACACTGTAACCGTAGCTCCGAGTTATTAGCTTTATTTAACTGTGGGTTTATCCATAGCTTAGATAAAGCCTCAGCTAGTTTTTCTCTGTCTGATGGTACAAATAAACTGATTATGTGCTTATCTAACAAGTCTTGTGGAACACAACCCAATGATTCTGCACCAAATTGGTTTACTAATAAGATATTTCCATTAATATCTACGCAAACACAAATTGTAGATAAGTAATTATATATTTGCTCAAAAAATGCGAATTTCCCCGCGGGTGTCTGAGAAATTTCCTACATTGAGAATTTCAAAGTGGAGGCTTGTCATAACACAAGTTCTAATTTTTGAGGAGTTGTAGACGATGAGTATTCTTGGCGAGTAAGATGCCAGCTAGATGAATGATTGCGGCTCATCGGATTTAAACTTGCACCCATGCACTGATGTTAAGGATCTTAATAAAAGACAAAAATCAAAAAAATGATGATTTAATAGTTCTGGCCTGATTGACTACGGGTAAATATCTCGCAAAATTGGACAAAAAGTTTTACCAACTAAATATGTAGTAAACACACCAAACTTGTGAAATGGCATGGTGGTAACCCAGGGGGGAAAATAATTTAGTCTTTGAGGGATAACTCTGCATGGCCCAGTATCAAACAATTGTTTTTTATTTCTTTGATGACAATGTGATGTAAAAGC
>CBZS010000595.1 GCA_000613065.1 Richelia intracellularis
AAATTTTTATCCGATTCCCACTATCCGCAGCAGATAGATTTGGAGTGAAAATGGACAGCTTCCACTTGGATTCAAGTTCATTTCATGTACATGGGGATTATGGAACTGGTACTGATGATGAAGCATCAGCACAATCAGGATTAATTACAATTACATATGGTTATTCTAGAGAGCACCGACCAGATTTGAAACAATTTATCCTTGACTTGATGTGGAGTGGTGATGGAGATATTCCTTTATATTTAAGAGTTGCACATGGTAATGAAGTCGATTCTGCCATGTTTGGAACACACACTTATGGCAGATTTCCACAAACAATGGCAAATTGATGCTTTATTTGTTCCGGATGCAGCCCTTTACACTGAAGACAATTTGCAGATGATAGTCTCATTCAGATGGGTATCTCGAGTTCCTGGAAGCCTAACTGGCGCAAAAGAACTATTAGAAAAGAACTATTAGAAAAGAACTATTAGAAAAGAACGGTATTGATGCATTTGTACCAAGTAAAATACCAGGATATCGTATTGCCCCCTGTTGTAATGATTATGGTGGTGTGCGACAACGGTGGCTAGTGATAGAAAGTGAAGGCCGTAAAGAATCTGACTTCAAACAACTGGAAAAACGTTTGACCAAAAAATATACCCAGGCACAATCCCAACTACGAAAATTGTGTCAACAGGAATTTGCATGTGGCGAAGATGCATTCAACGCAGGCAAATTACTTGAGAGTCAGTTGCCATTTCATCAACTTACAAATATTGAAGTTATTGAATATGGCCAACACCGGGGACGTGGTAGACCTCGCAAGGATTCTCAACCTACATAATTTCCCATATTCAAGCCGAAATTGTACCCAAAGAAACTGCAATTACCATTGCCACAGAACAGGCTGGCAGGTTTATTCTTGCCAGCAATGTTCTTGATGCCGACAAACTTAGCAACGAAGATGTTTTACCTGAATATAAGGCACAACAATCTACAGAACGTGGTTTTTGGTTTCTCAAACACCCATTGTTTTTTACTTCCACTGTGTTTCTAAATTCAAGGAAAAGAGTGGCGGCTTTGGCAATGGTTATGGGTTTGTGTTTGCTAGTTTACAGCTTAGGTCACAGGGCATTACGCCAATCTCTAAAACGAGGCTCCCAAATAATTCAAAATCAGTTAGGTAAACCAACTGCCACTCCTACTTTAGGTTGGGTGTTTCAATATTTCATGTCAATTCATTTATTAACCTTCGCTTCTTTGAAAAAGATTTCCAACCTCAGTCAAAAGCGGTGCTGGATTCTACAGTTTTTTGGTGCTCCCTGTCGTAAATATTATCTTCTTTGTTAACTAACCTGCGGAATCTAGTTTGAAAATTTAGTGAAATCATCCCCTGATTCAGCAACGCCAAGAATTATAATTAAATAACCTCATAATTTGAATGTCTACATTTATTTGTTTTTTAATGAATTTAACGTAGTATAAATTGGGTTTTATGACACAAATAAGTATGATTATCGAACTGTTCTTAAGGATGTGTTATACAGCTTTAATATGAGCCTGCATAGAAAATAACTTGTAAAATAAAGTTGTAAGAGGAGATAGATATTACCTGCTCAAATGTAAGTTGCTCGAACAATTGTTGTATGCGCTCACGTAAATCTTGCAAAGAAGAGAAAAGTTCGTTTTTGAGAGGTTTTTTGAGAAAGTGCCAAAGCCTTTCGATTGGATTAAGTTGAGGGGAATGAGGTGGTTGAAGCAGGGGAATAATATTTTCCGGCCAATTAATTCCACAACTTGTATGAGGAGGAGCTTGGTCAATTTGTAAAATTGCATAATCTTCACCTAACTGCTGAGATAGCCAATCTAAAAACTGTTGAAAAGAATCACCGTTGAGTTTGGGGTACTCCTGTTGGAAATGTTTTCCTGTTAATAGTTTAATTGCACCATAAATCCAAAAATTTTCCCTTTCCCATTTAACGTCAACAGTTGGCTTTACTCCAGAAGCAGTAATCACCTTTCCTGTGAGGGTTTTCAATCCAACCCTAGTTTCATTCTGACACAAATAATGAACGCCTTACCCTATGCTAGATGTTTTTCTAGACAATTGAGAATGATACCGAGTTTTTTTTTCTTCATATACCAGCTTTTCATCCTGTTTTTAGCTTTGAGGACGTGGTACTTTTAGTTTTCCTCCCAATCCATATCGAACCAATGCATAAACCGTTTCATACTCAGTATCAAGTCCATACTCTTTTTTCAACCATTCTACTATCCCACCATAGACACTAAACCCTTTTCCTGTTTTTAACTCCTGTATGAGTGCTGCGATCGCATCATCATTGGTTTTTCGTTTTGCTCCTGCCGCTTTGTTGATTTGTAATAAGCCAGAGAGACCACCAGTTCTATACTTCTGCAACTATCTTGTCACTGTTGAAGTATCTCTAGCCAAGGGTTTCCCAATTTATTGCTGCTCCTTTACTTCTCCACTCGGCATTGAGCCACCACAACATCTGTAGTTTTTCTTTCTGGTTTCCCAACCTGGCTGTCTGTAGCAGTTTTTTTAGTTCCTCTTCGCTCTGCGTGTTCTCAATCTTAAATGGGCCGCTCATGAGTATTTAAACCGTTTAAGTTTGCTTGGCTCTATTATATGCAGCTTCATATTTAATTTGTATTACCTGTAGAATTATAAGTAAGGTTAACTCGAAAATACCAAGATTATGGCAAGTCAAGAAAATTGGGAAACTACCAGTGATGTAGCAGTTGCTGAAGCATATAACCTGAACTCAGAACAGTACCAAAAAAAGATGCAGCGACGGAAAGAGGTACAGGAAAAACGTATTGCCCAAGCATCACCGAGTAAAGGCTTAATTATTGTCAATACTGGTAATGGTAAGGGAAAAACAACTGCCGCATTGGGAATAGTCTTGCGAACACTTGGTCATGGGTATAAGGTGGCTATTATTCAATTTATTAAGGGTGCGTGGGAACCTTCGGAAAAAAAAGTATTCAGTTTGTGGCCGGAACACTTAGAATTTCATGCTATGGGAGAAGGTTTTACCTGGGATACTCAAGACCGCGTTCGCGATACTGAAAAAGCATTAGAAGCTTGGTATAAGGGCTTAGAGTATATCCGCAATCCTGAGTTTAAACTGGTGCTACTAGATGAGATAAATGTGGCGATGAAACTTGGCTATCTCAGGGTTGAGGAAATTTTAGTTGGATTAGCGGAAAAACCTGCTGATAGTCATGTCATTCTCACCGGCAGAGGTGCACCTAAGGATTTAATTGAGAAGGCTGATTTAGTTACGGAAATGTCACTAGTTAAGCATCCTTTCCGCGAGCAGGGGATAAAAGCACAACCAGGAATTGAATTTTAGGGGTTGCAAAACTTACGGAATAATTACACCCTAAATACCATGACTTTTACCAATGACCCAATGACGACGGAAAAAGCGGGCTAAGGCAGATTCTTCCAGGGATAAATAAATTGGTCTACCATGGGGGCAGGTACGGGGATTACGGGTACGTTGCCATTGGTCGAGTAATGTCTGCATTTCCTCCAGACCTAAAGGTGTACCATTACGAATAGCACTACGACAGGCAACGGCTACTTGAGCGGTTTGTAAGTCTCCTCCCTGACTCAGTTCTAAAAGTGCTTCCCCACAATCTTCCCGTTCTTGCAGCATGCCAGGTATGCTACGGACAGCCCACATGTCCTCCCCAAATGATTCAATATCTAAACCTATATGCTGTAATTGTTCGATTTGTTGTATCGATAATTGATATAAAATAACTGCGGGTTCTACTGGGACAATTTGCCAGCGTTCGCAAAGCTGCTCATACAAGACTCGTTCGTGGGCAATATGTTGTTCTACAAGACACATACCTCCTTGATGTTCAGCGACGATGTAAGTATTATTCACTTGAGCTACGGCTTTAAGATGTTGGGGGGGAAAGTTTGATTTTTTACTAGACTCTGGGGAAGTTTTATAGTCGCCAGTAGCTTCTGCTGCTTTAATTAGCTTCCCAACTCTGGTGGTGTGAATACCTTCGGGAAGCTGGCTAGAATTAAGACGTAATGCTTTTTCTATCCCTTCACGAACTTGGTGTTGCCAATAACTTAGTTCATGCAGATAAATCTCGGTTTTGGCTGGATGGCGATTCCAGTTAATTTGCTCTGGACCAATGCACAGATGCAAAAAACAAACCGGATAGCGATCGCGTGGTAATGTTCTATGAAACGCACTAAGAATAGTATTTTCTAACTCTGGTGTCTTAACTATCCTCCCATTGATAGCCACTTTTACCCAATCTGGACGATGGCGATGACAGCGATCGGGTAACCCTATCACTAAATTTAAAGCTTCATGGGGGGCAGGTAGTCGTAAATTAACTTCTTGTAAATCACTGGCACGTACCCGATGTAAAATTTGTGGTAGCAACTGTCTTATATTTGCAGTGGGATAAATGCTGAACCACTCCTTTTTATCCTGACAAACTTGCCAATGTACCTGGGGATGACAAAGAGCAAATTGTTGAATTGCGACTTGTATTGCTCTGAGTTGTTGGGGGACAGCAGGTAAACCTTGACGACGCATAGGCTGAGACCCAAAGATATTCGTCACAACAACTACAGTTCCTGGAGCCAAAGCCACTGCTTCTATTTCTTCAGGCTTTCCCCCATAACCATAAGCTATTCGCCAACCATTACTTTCTGAATTGCCAGATAATCCTCTAGCACGGCTGAGAATTTCTAACTTTGCTAAAGTTGTTAAGCTATGTAAAGCTTCTCCTCGAAAGCCTAAACTATTGATTTTCCACAAATCATCACAACAGCCTATCTTGCTAGTACTGTGTGGCCTACCTGCTTGTTGTAAATCATCTAGACTCATCCCCCTACCATTATCGGCTATCCTTACCCACCAATTTTGTGCACATACGGAAATGATAATTCTTGTTGCGCCTGCATCTAAAGAGTTTTCTACTAATTCCCGTACTACCGCAGCTAGAGAGTCAATGACCTCTCCTGCTGTGATTAAATGTACAACTTCCCTTGGTAAAGCTTCAATTGTAGATGCCATTCAACTTTGGATTTTATACTTTGGATCAAATGGGAGATGGTCAAGACTTTGGTTTACTTCAACTTTACTCAGCACAAATTGCTCAATGTAAGTGAGAAATACCCAATAGCCTCTTTATATTAGGATAACCATATAGGCTTATCTTTAGTCCTTTGCTCTTTTTTCACCTTGACACTCCAATCAGAGAAATTTTGGTCATTGACTAAAGTTGGAGTGGGTATCAAAATAGGGCGTTGCTGAATCAGGGGATGATTTCACTAAATTTTCAATGATTTCTCAATGGTTTCAAACGCTAATTCATCCCGCACTTATGTAACTCCCAAAATTGCTATATGAAAATAATATATTCAATTATAATAAACCACAAAAATTAATTATTTTAAGATTAACTTAATTAAGCTTTTTAAACCGACATAAAAATATTTATAAATTATAAGAAAAACTGAGGAAAAGCCAAAATTTTGCTAAATTGCTTCTGGTAGTCATTAAATGAAAACCGTTAATTAGCTGAATATTTTAGGAGAACTGCCGTGGTCAATGCCGACATCCATCACATTAAATCTCGTTTAGAATGGGGACAACCTGCTTTTACAATTATTGATGTGCGCGATCGCAGCACTTACAATCAAGGTCACATCATGGGTGCATTGCCAATTCCGATGGAAGATTTGGTGAGCCGTGCAAGAGCTAGTTTGCATAATCAAAGAGATATTTATGTATATGGTAAGGATGATTTACAGGCTGCTGATGCTGTAAGAAGATTACGAGCGGTTGGATTTGCTAATGTGGCTGAAATCCAAGGTGGTATGCCCGCATGGCAGAGTATTGGTGGTCCTATGGAAGGAGTATCTTAATCAAATTATTGTAGGGAGTAAGAGACACCTCGGCTTCACTCAATACAAGTGGAAAATGGGGAATAGATATTAACACTCAAGGTATGTTACTCGGTGTTAGCAAATGCAAGGATTGTAAACCAACCCCACTTTCCTTGCACTTGTTCGTCAAAAGCAGTATGTAAACGTTGCTAAATCAATGTTTTTAGGTTACATAACTTTAAGCAACGTCCATCCTAAAATAATTGTAATTTGGGCTTAGTTCCATTGGGCGATGCTGTAGGCGTAGTCACCTGGGAAAGCTAGTCTGTCTTACTCGCTTTATAACAATAGGAAGCTAGACGCTCCCACTGCATTGTTTTTTATCCTTTAGAGGCGTTGCATAAGTGCGGGATCAATTAGGGTTTGAAACCATTGAGACATCGTTGAAAAGTTAGTGAAATCATCTCCTAATTCAGCAACGCCCCTTTAGAAATTAGGGGGTGTAGAGTAAATCTGCTAGCCATTAATTGCCCCTTTCAGCCTAGAAATATAACAGCTTATTCATCCAAATTCTGCAACCCGATCGCAATTTTACTGTGTTTTTCAATTTGTCCCATTACCTGTTTTGCCCGGGTAATAACCATTGGTGGTAAACCAGCTAATCTTCCAGCTTCTATACCATAGGACTTATCCGCACCACCCGGTTGTACTTGGTGTAAAAAGATAATTTTATCCGGTAATTCCTTCACCGTAACTTGGTAGTTTGCCACATTGGATAACATGCCTGCTAACTGATTCATTTCGTGGTAGTGGGTAGCAAATATGGTTCTAGCACAAATATCTGTGGCAATATATTCTGCTACAGCCCAAGCAATGGAAAGTCCATCAAATGTTGCCGTTCCTCGACCAATTTCGTCTAATAATACAAGAGAATTAGAGGTGGCATGATTGAGAATATTCGCTGTTTCATTCATCTCTACCATAAAAGTAGATTGACCTGTTGCCAAATCATCTACTGCTCCTACCCTGGTAAAAATACGATCACAAACTCCTAGTTTTGCGGACTTGGCAGGTATAAAGCTACCAATTTGCGCCATCAATTGAAGTAATCCCACCTGCCTTAAGTAACAACTTTTTCCACTGGAATTAGGTCCGGTAAGGATAACTAAATCAGGACTATGAGCAAGATTTGAGTTGTTATCCTGCTCTCCTGCTCCCTCTACTCCCCTGCTCCCCGCCTCCTCTGCTCCCAAGTTAGTGGAGTTAGGAACAAAGAACCCCGCAGGCAATGATTGTTCGACAACAGGGTGCCGTCCATCCACTACCAAAATTTCCCTGCCTCCGACGATCTCAGGACGACAGTAGCCTTGATATACTGCCAACTGTGCTAAACCACACAATACATCTAAAGCTGCCACTGCCCTGGATACCTTGCGAATTACCTCCGCTTGTTTACCAATTTCTGAACGCAGCTCGACAAAAATCTCGTATTCCAACTGGTTTAAATCATCCCGTGCAGTCAGTATTCTAGCTTCCCGTTCCTTTAATTCTGGGGTAATGTATCTTTCTTCGTTGGTGAGGGTCTGTTTGCGGATATAATTTTCCGGAACTTGATCGGCTTTGGAACGGGAAATACTGATATAGTAACCAAAGGTTTTATTGAAACCTACTTTTAAATTGGATATACCCGTACGTTCTCGCTCCTCGACTTCTAAATTTGCAATCCACTGCTGATCGGATTCCACCATTCTCTTTCTTTCATCAAGTATATGATTAATCCCCTCTCGAATTAATCCTCCTTCCTTGATCTGAATTGGTGGTGATTCTACCAAATGTGCCTGAATTTTCTGACCTAACCCTTCCAATGCCGATGGTACCTGTTGTAGAACTTGGAGAAAGGAAGAATTTCCTTCACTCACCAAATAGGCTAATTCTGGTAACTTTGCCAAGGAATCAGCCAATGCCATTAAATCCCTACCATTAGCAGTACCAGAACCCGCTCTCCCGGACAGACGTTCCAAATCATATATCTGCTTGAGTAAGTGACGTAAATCTTGTCGCAACGGAGTATCTTCCACCAACTCCTCAATTGTATCTTGTCTTGCCCGGATTTTCTGGAGGTCTAGTAATGGTTGCAATAGCCAGCGACGTAAAGCCCGTCCCCCCATGGCAGTACTAGTTCGATCCAAAGCCCATAGTAGGGAACCGTGAAAACTACCATCACGGATAGTTTTGGTGATTTCTAGATTATGCCTAGTTTGGTAATCAACAATTAAATAGTCAGTAATTATATAGGTGCGTAACGGTTGTAGAGGAATAGAATTTTCCTTTTGAGTTTCCTCCAAATATTCTAAAAGACCACCCGCAGCCCGTACTGCCAGAGGTAAATGCTCGCAACCCAAACCTTCTAGCGATCGCACTTGAAATTTCTGCAATAACCTTGCCCTAGCTTCCCCAGGAGCAAAGGAAATTTGCGATCGCAAAGCATAACAAAATGAAGGAGGCAAACATTCTGGTAATTCATCTGATTTTTCCCCTGGACGCAACAAACTTCGCAAGTCAGGGGCATTATTAGGGAATAAAACCTCCGCTGGTTGCAAACGCATCAATTCTTGAGTAAGTAGTTCTAGACTGCTCTCTTGTGTAGTCCAGTATTCCCCTGTGGAAATATCAGCATAGGCTAGTCCCCAATGCTCTCCAGTAATTAACACAGCAGCTAGGTAATTATTCTGACTGGCTTTGAGCATCCCATCTTCCAAGACAGTACCCGGAGTCAGGATACGAGTTACTTCCCTCCGTACTAACCTTCCAGTTGCTTCCGCCGCAGTTTCTAATTGGTCACAAATTACCACTGCATAGCCTTTTTCCACCAACAGGGTTGCGTGACGTTCCCAAGCGTGATGGGGTACACCAGACATAGCTACCCTTCCTTGTTCCCCTGCTTGCTTACTGGTAAGTACAAGTTCTAATTCCTGTGCCAGAGTGACAGCATCTTGAAAGTAGCATTCAAAAAAATCTCCCACTCTGTATAGAAGCACGGCGTGGGGATGCTGATGTTTTACCTCCACATAATGCTGATACATCTGACTCAGTTTGCTTACATCAACCTTTCGAGTATCAGTAATAATATTATTCTTTGAGTTGCTTACAGAGGAAGATCCAGAGTAGGAAGCAGTCATAGATGCCTGGTAAAGAATGTGCAATCCGACAATATACGATGATATCGTGTTATCAGAAGTACTTCTACTTTGTTTCAATGTTTATTTATTTTTAGTATAATTTTTTGTCTGAAATAGTTAGCGGCCCAACTTATTTAAGAAGTCGGGCCGCTGTTATCCATTAATCTTTAACCATTTTCCAGTTATGACAGCTAGTAAAATTATTATTTTTGATTGTGACAGCACCCTTAGCAGCATTGAAGGAATTGACGAATTAGCATGCATCGCAGGGGATGAGGTACGTCAACAAATTGAAGAAATGACCAATGCAGCAATGGAAGGGAAAATTCCCTTAGAAAGCGTATTTGCCAAAAGATTAGAAATTATCCAACCTACCCTGGAACAAGTAACCCAAATTGGTGAATTATATATCCAAAGAGTAGAACCTAGTGCATTATCTGCGATCGCAACTCTCAAACAAGATGGTTGGTTACCAATTATTTTAAGTGCTGGTTATGTACAAGCAATTCAACCATTAGCAGAATATCTAGGAATCTCATCCATCGAAGCTGTACCACTGTTATTTAATTCTGATGGCAGCTACCAAGATTTTGACCGTAGTTACCCTACTACCCGTTCTGGAGGAAAGCTAGAAATTGTCAAAAAAATTCGCCATAAATATTCCCCCTCCCAAATTGTTGCTATAGGTGATGGTGTTAGTGATTTAGAAACTAAGCCAGGGGTAAATATGTTTATTGGTTTTGGACGTTATGCTGTGCGAGACAAGGTTAAAACTGAATCAAGTTATTTTATTCAGGATCTAGCAGAAATTTTATCTATCATCCCCGACCTTTAAATATTAATGATGTCTTAATCTACTATTTAAATGAACCTTACAAAAAATAAAATTGTAGCTTCATCCATGAATAAAATTGAGTTATTTTTAATTCATCAGTTATACAAAGTAAAAACAGTTGTCATTATTGACACTCATTCAACAATTCATTTTTCCATCAAACTAATTAAAGTCAGGAACCAAATTTGTTTGTATCTTAAGTATACAGACTTAGTGACAATTGACTCCAGTATTCTATAAGTAAAAATGATTGAGAACTATTAAGGATCTTAAAGGATCAAAGTATTTACATTTATACCCCCAATCATTTATTGTTGTAGCAATAAATGATTGGGGGTATTGAAAATTACCTATCTCAATGAGACCCAAACGATATTTGCCTCAAAGACTGTATCTATAAGCCATGTAAATTTACCTACTATTTAGTTACAGCTTGTGGGTAAATGAGTAGTATCAGTTGTAGATTTCATTCTCTCTCATATTGAGTGATTGGGATTCCTAATAATTCAATCCCTGCTTGCTCGCACAATGTTTATCTTAATACCAACATTGACATTTCACATTTTTTTAAGATTTTATTTAATTATTAAAAATAATGTATCGAAACAGCCTTATAATCTCCCATATCTACCATCTGAATTGAAGTAACTTTAACTCATGCAACTTTTGAATCGCATCCACTTTAGAAATCTTCGCGGTGACATCTTTGGGGGTTTAACTGCGGCGATTATTTCTTTACCCTTAGCTCTAGCCTTCGGTGTTGCCTCTGGTGCAGGACCAATCGCAGGTTTATATGGTGCTGTAATTATAGGTTTATTTGCAGCGTTGTTTGGTGGTACACCCACCCTGATTTCCGAACCTACCGGACCAATGACTGTTATCATGACTGGTGTTATTGCCTCCATGGTGGCAAAAGACCCAGATAATGGTCTGGCAATGGGATTCACCGTAGTGATGTTAGCAGGTGTATTCCAAATTCTGTTTGGCATATTTAAACTAGGTAGATATATTACCTTGATGCCCTACAGCGTTATCTCCGGCTTCATGTCGGGTATCGGATTCATCCTGGTAATTTTACAAATAGCTCCCTTGTTGGGTGAAAAGGCTCCAAAAGGTGGAGTAATTGGTACGGTAACAAATCTTCCCACTTTGTTAGCCAATATTAATCCTCCTGATTTGATATTAGGGGGGTTAACCATTGCAATTCTTTTCTTAACCCCATCAAAACTAAAGCGTTTTATTCCCCCACAATTAATTGCATTAGTTGTTGCTACTCTGATTTCTATCACCGTTTTCCAAAATGTAGAAAACATTGCTAGGATTCCAGAAATTCCTGCTGCACTGCCCGAACTAAGACTACCCTATTTCACACCTGAAGAAGTCACTACCATGGTGGTAGACGGTGTAGTGCTAGGAATGCTGGGATCTATTGATACTCTACTAACTGCGGTAATTGCGGATAGTTTGACCCGTACAGAACATAAATCAGATAAAGAATTAATTGGTCAAGGTGTTGCTAACCTAATTTCCGGATTGTGTGGTGGCTTGCCCGGTGCAGGTGCAACCATGGGAACCGTAGTTAACATTCAAACAGGAGCTAGAACTGCGTTATCCGGTATTACCCGTGCCCTAGTATTGCTGGTAGTTGTTGTAGGAGCTGCTAGTCTGGCACAAAATATACCCATGTCCGTACTAGCGGGGATTGCCCTCAAAGTTGGTTTTGATATTCTTGATTGGAGTTTCCTCAAACGTGCCCACAAAGTATCCCTAAAGGGTGCGCTGATTATGTATGGCGTATTATTATTGACGGTGTTTGTAGACTTAATTGTTGCGGTGGGTGTGGGTGTGTTTATTGCCAATATCTTGACAATTGAGCGTCTTTCTAAGCTCCAATCACAGGAAGTTAAAACCATTACCGATGCTGACGATGCTATTACTTTGACAGAGAAAGAGAAAGCTTTACTTGATGAGGCTAATGGTCGAGTACTGTTACTCTATCTCAGTGGTCCCATGATTTTTGGGGTATCGAAAGCTATCGCGAGAGAACATTCTGCCATGAGAGATGCAGATGCTCTAATTCTGGACTTAAGCGACGTACCGATGTTGGGTGTGACTGCTTGTTTAGCCATTGAAAATGCTATAAAAGATGCAGTTGATAAAGGTCTACAAGTATTTATTGTTGGTGCTACTGGTAAAGTTAAACGGCGTTTAGAAAAGTTTGGTTTGTCACAATTTTTACCCACAGATCACTTATTGGTAGACCGTACGGAGGCATTGCAACAAGCAGTTGCTTCAATTAAAGGATACACACCTAATACAAGTAATAATGTTGCACCCATAGATGATTCACCTGTTTTATAGGAGTATATAGGTCTGGGGTAATCTTCAAACGTTACTCCTAATCAATCCTTTTTTATTTTGCCCACAAACTCATAGTCAGAAATAAAATATAATGATGAATTCAGTTAACTGGATTTCCGACTTGCCTTTGCTGGCAACGGCAGCAGAATCAGAATATGCTCCCTTTGTACTCGCAGGGGTATTACTGAGTTTAGTGATAATTTATCTTGCTAGTAAACTCGGTGGTGAGTTGTCGAGAATGATGGACTTACCCCCAGTTCTAGGTGAATTGGTTGGTGGTGTAGTTGTTGGTGCTTCGGCGTTGCATCTGCTAGTATTTCCAGATAGTGGTGCGTTCGCTTCCGAATCCATGGTTATGACCACTTTACAATTCATTGGGAATCTGACACCTGAAGCTGTCACGTCTATATTTGCTAGTCAGAGTGAGGCAATTTCTATTCTGGCAGAACTAGGTGTAATTGTCCTACTATTTGAAATCGGCTTAGAGTCGGATTTACGAGAATTACAGAAAGTTGGGTATCAAGCCGCCATTGTAGCTGTTGTTGGGGTAACTGTTCCCTTCGCAGCTGGTACTGCTGGTTTGATGTTTCTATTTTATGTTCCTGTCATTCCAGCAGTATTTGCTGGTGCGGCGTTAACTGCTACCAGTATTGGTATTACTTCCAAGGTTCTTTCGGAACTTGGATATCTAAAATCTAAGGAAGGACAAATTATTGTCGGTGCTGCGGTAATTGACGATGTTCTCGGTATTATTGTCTTAGCCGTAGTTGCTAGCTTAGCTAAGACTGGTGAGGTAGATGTTTTTAATGTTATTTATCTCATTGTCAGTGCTACCGTATTCCTTCTTGGTTCTATCTTTCTTGGTAACTTCTTTAACAAAAGCTTTGTTGTTGTTGCAGACAAATTACAAACACGAGGAAAACTTGTCATTCCTGCCTTCATCTTTGCATTTTTCATGGCATTCCTTGCCAATGCAATTCACCTAGAGGCAATATTGGGAGCATTTGCTGCTGGTTTGGTTCTGGATGAAACCGATAAGCGTAAGGAGTTAGATCAACAAGTAATTCCTATTGCAGATATATTAGTACCCATTTTCTTTGTTACTGTGGGGGCAAAGGTTGATTTAGGCGTGCTCAATCCCATTGCTCCAGAAAATAGGGAAGGACTAATTATAGCTGTATTTCTGATTGTAGTGGCAATTCTTGGTAAGCTTGTCACTGGTTGGTCTGTGTTCGGTCAACCGGGAATTAATCGCTTAGCGATCGGTTATGGAATGATTCCCCGTGGTGAAGTGGGATTGGTATTTGCTGGGATTGGTGAGGCTAGTGGTGTACTGGGTAAGCCATTACAAGCAGCAATTATCATTATGGTGATTTTGACCACATTCCTTGCACCACCACTATTAAGACAGGCTTTTAAAGAACCTAGTTCTGAAGTGGCAGAACCCGTTGATGCTGGTTGAGCTTTAACAAATAGGTTCCTTGTTTCATATTTTTTTAAATATAGCCCTAAACCGGATCCAGTTTGGGGCTATATTTTTGAGTTTGGAACAAAGGAGAGAGAGTAATATTAGATTCACTCCCTATTACTTAAACTGTTATAAATGTTGGGGTTTGGGTTTAGCCGTGCTGACTCCCTATAATTAATGTGGGAAATCAGGATGAAATTAATTCACTGTTTGCAGTTCGCCTTGTGGTAATGAGAGCATTATTCAATGATAATTTTTCCTGTATGTTGAAAACCTATATCAGTGGAAACCTGCAATGGTTGAGAAGAAGTGGAATTCTGCCCTTTCTGAAGGCAATCATAGTTTTGTCTGGGAGTATGGAGAAGATGTTTTGGCGTTGCATAAGTGCGGGATGATTTCACTAAATTCTCAACGATTTCTCAATGATTTCAAACTCTAATTCATCCCGCACTTATGCAACGCCCAAAATGCTTGTGCTGCAACAATTGTACAACATCAGTGATGAATAACTGGAGTACCAGGTCAATGACCGAATATCGTTCATGATATTTTTGGGCTTGGGACTAGCAGAACCAGTACCAGATGCAACTACAGTTTGGTTATTTCGGCAGCAGTTGAAGCAGCAGGGTATTATTGAAGAACTGTTTGAGCAATTTGATCGCGACTTGAGAGACCAACGCTACCAACCTAAGGGGGGTCAAATAGTAGATGCCACAGTGATTCCAGTTCCCAAGCAGCATAATACTAAGGAAGAGAAGCAAAAACTTGCCCAAGGAGAAATTCCCGAAAGTTGGCAGCAAAAGCCTC
>CBZS010000596.1 GCA_000613065.1 Richelia intracellularis
ATCGATTATTTACAGATGTAGTGGCTGGTAACCGTTTAGGAATGTTCACCATCTTCGTTGAGCCTATTATCCACCCTGATGCTCACTTGCGCGCCCATCCCATTCGTAACTTTGAAGTCTGGATTTCAGAAATACTGGGAGCATCCATCTCTCCTCAGAAACAAAGAGTGATAAAGACTGACAAATCTTCACAAAAGTAAATATAAAAAAAACCTTAAGAAATCTAAGTTAATAATCAAAATAGGAGACTATTAGTACTAATAAATGGGGTTAAGCATATTATATAAACCCTAAAAATAGTAAATAAATATAAACTAACAAGGCGTTGCTCTTCGCAAATAGAAGTAGCGACGCCTTGTTAATTTTATGTAATCTAAAAAGTAAGAGAAAGTAAAGTCTAGATATCACTAAATAAATCAACCTCAAGCTATATGACAGATATTTGTTGACTTGATACATTCGGGGTATTTAAGCAATTTTAAAAACGGGGTCAGCTATATATAGATCTTGAATATATAATAAACTTCAATATCATGTTATAAAGTGCCTGCCTGGACTAAATAAAAAAGCAGGCACTTTATAACGTGATATTCTGACTTTTGAATATTCTTTCGGCACAGCTACATCTGATCAATTTACGGAGGTTTCAGTCTTGAATATAGAAAACAGTTAACAGAAATAGCCATACTTTTGTCCCTGATAGTGTAAAAAATTCATTTTTGACTTACCTTCTGCCATCAGGTTCACGCCAGTTGCCCCTGCTTTTTATAACCTTACCCATGTCATCAACCATTGTCGTCAAAATAGGTACTTCCAGCCTGACTCAGCCAGAAACAGGGCAGTTAGCTTTATCGACTATTGCCTCCGTTGCAGAAACTCTATGCCAATTGCAGCAAGAGAATTATGGTGTGATTTTAGTTTCATCTGGTGCAGTGGGTGTAGGTTGTGCCCGTTTGCACTTAACAGAACGACCCAAAAGTATTGCTTTAAAACAAGCTGTTGCAGCCGTAGGACAGGGGCGATTAATGCGGGTGTATGACGATCTCTTTACTACCTTGCAACAGCCAATAGCCCAGGTATTACTTACCCGCAGCGACTTAGTGCAGCGCAGCCATTACTTAAATGTTTACAACACCCTGCAGGAATTGTTGGCATTAGGAGTGATTCCCGTGGTTAACGAAAACGATACCGTTGCTGTAGATGAATTAAAATTTGGTGACAATGATACCCTTTCGGCACTAGTAGCCAGTTTAGTAGAAGCAGAAACCCTATTTTTACTCACCGATGTAGATCGGTTGTATTCCGCAGATCCCCGTTATGTAAAGGATGCTCGACCAATTCCCTTAATTAATAATATGGAAGAATTAAATGCTTTACAGATAGACACGGGTGATTCTGGTTCTCAGTGGGGTACAGGGGGAATGGTGACAAAAATCGCAGCAGCCAGAATTGCCACAACTTCGGGAGTGCGGATGGTGATTACACAAGGACGCAATCCTCAGAACATCGTAAAAATCTTGCAAGGTGAACCCATCGGAACCCATTTTTCTCCCCACCCCGAACCAACATCAGCTCGCAAGCGTTGGATTGCCTATGGTCTAGTTCCCAGTGGTAAATTGTATTTAGATCATGGGGCTGTAACAGCTATTTCTCAACAAGGTAAATCCTTATTAGCTGCGGGAATTAATATAATTGAAGGAGTATTTGATACTCAAAATGCAGTCCAATTATGCGATCGCAATGGAAATGAAATAGCAAGAGGATTAGTCAATTACAATAGTCAAGAGCTAGAAAAAATTTGTGGTTCTCATTCCAGCGAAATTCGATCCATACTCGGTTACGAAGGTGCAGAAACAGTTATTCATAGAGATAATCTAGTATTAATTTAAACTTAAGCTGACACTAATGGGTTTTCATCTCCCAAACTTTAGGGGAGAGTCTGGTTTGAGAGTTTCTGTGGTGTTAATAATTTGGTTTGTGATTGGGTTGGGTTTGCGCTTAATTAATTTAACTGGTAAACCCCCATGGACAGATGAGTTCTCTACCTTAGTGTTTAGTTTGGGTAACAGCTTCTTAAATGTACCCCTGAATTAAGCGATCGCTATTAATGAACTATTACAACCGCTACAACCACAACTAGATGTAGGAATTGGGAATGTATTGTCCAATTTACTAACAGAAAGCAACCATCCACCCCTTTACTTTGTCCTAGCTCATTACTGGATGCAGTTATTTCCCACACCCCAAGGACTAGTATCATTATGGGGTGCGCGATCGCTAGCCGTGATGTTTGGTGGATTATCCATACCTGCTACCTATGGTTTAACTTGGGTAGCTTTTCGTTCCCCCCTGGTAAGCCACATTGCTGCGGCAATGATGGCAGTTTACCCTTTCAGTATTTTCCTTGCCCAGGAAGCAAGACATTATACCTTGTCAATTTTTTGGGTAATTGCTTCTCTAGCTTGTTTGTTCACCGCAATCCGCCACATTTACCATCGAACGAAATTACCCCTAGGTTTGACTGTCTGCTGGATACTGATTAATGCTTTGGGAGTGGCTTCCCATTACTTCTTTGCCCTTACCCTGTTCATGGAGGCTGGAGTATTGATATTGTTGGCTTGGCAAATAGCAAAAGAGAGAGAGGAAACCATACTCTCATTGCTTCAATCTCCTTGGAAACAAATCTATTTAGTTGCTGTGGGTACTATGGTAGCTGGTTTAGTCTGGGTTCCGGTATTTCTGCAAAACTCCTATGGAGAAAAACTAACAGAATGGATTCAGGGTGATACATCTGGATTTGCTTGGCTGAGTCCAATTTTTCAGGCTTTAGCGGCTTGGATTACAATGATTTCTCTCCTACCAGTAGAATCATCCCATCTAGGGGTAGTTATTACTTCTAGTTTCGTCATGATTGTATTTTTTATCTGGGCCATACCTTTATTGTGGCATGGTATTAAAACAAGATTGCAAGCACCAGAAACTAGTTATATGACACTAGTATTAATTAGTTTAATACTAGTTGCGATCGCTTTATTTTTTATCTTTACCTATTTTCTGGGCATTGACTTAACTAGGGGTGCGCGGTACAACTTTGTTTATTTTCCTGCAGTAATCACATTATTAGCTGCCAGTTTAGGTGTGTGTAGGCAAAATTCTCAGGGAAACATGCAGAGATGGGGAATTGGTGGAAAACAAGCAGTGCTATTAATTTGGTTGATGGGCTTTTTCAGTTTTATCACTGTGGTTAGTAACTTAGCTTATCAAAAATATTACCGTCCAGAATTGTTTGTCGATTTAATTCAAAATACCTCTAATCAACCAGTAATTATTGCAACTACCCACAAAACCCATGTGCAAATTGGAGAGATGATGGGAATCGGCAGGGAGTTGAAATTAACTAATTCCAGACTAAATCCCCTGTTTGTATTAGCACATCAAGGTCACAATCCGCAGACATCCACCAATTCATTAGGGTGCGACTCTTTTAGTAAGACGGGGAGTGGAACTTAGACAGGTCTTGGAAGAGGTGAAGGGGTAGTAGAACAACGAGCTTTGAGAACTTGCTTCATCAAAGGAATACCACTAGAGTACAAAGCCAGGTGATTGCGTTTATGTTCTTGTTCTAGATGAAACTGCCAATACTCATGCCAATCGCCACTGATATATAAAGAACCCAGGGGTAAAACAGCCTCAGCACCCCTCATGGTCCATCTAGCCTCAGTGATATCCATCCTGTCTTTAATTAGGTGGCGATAAGCACCCTCAATCACCCCCGTGGCCATGGGGAATCCAGCTTTTAAGTAATCGTCATATTTGAGGTATTTGGCATTTTTAAGTAAATATCTAGCACAGGTAGGTATCCACAGGTTTACGTTCTTGGGGGGTGAGTTTGGGTAAAGTGGCACTGCGGCGCATACCTGGGGCAACTGAACTTGATTTACCTTCAAGGATAAGCTGTAAACGTTTGCTCACCAAAGCTTCTGCATGTGTTGAAGTCTGAGAAAAAAAGCAAATGCAGCTTTCCACAAATACTCAATCACATGGATAATATCCCTGTCTTAGTCCATGAGAGAGAATATTGCTGTGCTGGTAGATTAAACTCCCCATCCAAAGGAAATAGGGTATTTATCTTTCTTCCTCCATAACCGATTCGGCGTTGCTGAATAAGGGGATGATTTAACTAATTTTTCAACGATTTATCAATGGTTTCAAACGCTAATTCATCCCGCACTTATGCAACGCCACCGATTCTATTGGCGATTACTGTGCCAAATAATGTGGTCAATTTCCGCGACAATTTTTTCTTGTGTGTTCTGTTTACTGAGTCTGTGGCTGCACACTCTCCCTCTATTTCATCTTGAGTGCGTTTATCAAAATATCTTTGTTTGTAACAACCGTCTCAAGAGTTCGTATCCATTCTCAAGTTACTTACTCTCTATCTGGCAGTGTTCTAACCCACAAATGCTGTCTGAGTCTAACCAACTAACTATCTGTTCAAATAGTTCTCGTGCTTGTGACTAAAACATACCTTGATTTTATGTAGATGCTTGCATAGGGTGTGGAACTGTTCGTGTTTTTTCACTTTTTACAAGCCAATTCCATCAAGTACATTTTTGGCTGTCAATACTACTCTCGTTGACTTGTCATTTATTATTCTTATATCATACTCCGTACAACCAAAAGAGTCGCACCCAATTCATTAGAGAATGCCTTAAAGATAGTATCTCATCCCATAGATGTATGGTTAGTTAACTTTCAAGCACCTATTCCAGAGTCTATTACAAAATGTCAGCTAGAAAAGCAGGCATTACCTGTGATCGATGGTTATGGATATCAACTTTATCATTGTTCGTAGAGAGGTTTATATCATGTCCAATTAAGGTGATTTTTGAAAAATAAATTACCAGCTAAAGCGGTTGAATCAAGATATGCCATTTGGGCAACAGTGGATTTCGCTGTAATCTAGACTCCACTTGTTTCATAGCTTT
>CBZS010000597.1 GCA_000613065.1 Richelia intracellularis
TAGTATTTATACTGATGCAATAGTCACTTGTGAGACCAGCAAGATTACTGCTAATGCTCAACAAGCTTTGGGAGGAAGGGTAAAAATTCAGGCACAAGCAATATTCGGAACTGAGTTTGCCCCCCAGCTAACCCCAGAGAGTGATATTACCGCTTCTTCAGAAGTCGGGGCAGAATTTAGTGAAATTGTATAAATAAATACCCCAGATGTAGAACCATCGAAGGGGCTGGTAGAAATGCCAGAAAATCACATTGCTCCTAGACAACAAATAGCAGCTAGTTGTCGTCAAAGGGGTCAGAATAGTTTCACTGTAAGTGGGCGAGGAGGATTGCCTACTAATCCCACTTATACCATCGGAGGACAAACTGTTTGGCAATATGTACGCAATATGAGGACTGTAACAAGGAATGCAAAAACACCAAGTAACGTCCAGGAAAATCATCCAACAGAACCTTTGGTAGAAGCACAAGGTATGATGCTAGATCAAAATGCTCAAGTGCATTTAGTAGCCCATACTTCTCAACTTAATCCTGCAACGTCTTGGGAAAAAACATCTGAATGTGCTCAAACAGCAGTTCAATAGAGTGAAAGACTTTACTTATTTGAAAAAAGAACGCGACGCATCGGTAAGGCTTTAGTAATGCGAATAATCAAACATGATCTAACTTAGTATTAGCTTGTTTAAGTAGGATTTTGGTTTGCCCATGTAGGCTGAAACTTCTCCCTAAGGCGTTGCTGAATCAGGGGATGAATTAGCGTTTGAAACCATTGATAAATCGTTGAAAATTTAGTGAAATCATCCCCTGATTCAGCAACGCCCTCCCTAACCCTTATTTTCTCCCTGGCTATTCGCTAAGTATTTGCGTCAGAATAAAGATAATCAGTAATCTTGCAAGTCACTACTTACTGCAAAATATGGCTAATACAAGCAATTTCCGCGACGCAATGCGTCAGGCTCAGAATCAAGCTCTAGTAGGTCCGAATGTAATCGCTAATGCTCTACCTTTTCTAGGTGGAGGACTAGTACTAACAGCACTAGGTACTTACGGCGGCTTAGGTGTTATCGGAACCAACCCCAGTCTCTTCCTACCGACCTTTATCGGGGCTTTGGTTCTAGAATTAATTTTGTTTTTTGTTGCTAGAAGTGTTACCGAAAAAGGGCAAAATAACATTGCCCTACCTGTACTGGCAACCTACAGCTTACTATCGGGATATACTCTTAGTGGTTTAGTCTTTTTGGCTTTGAGAAGTCAAGGAGTAGGCATTCAAGGTGTAGGTTTAGCCGCCCTTGGTTGTGGTATAACTTTCATCGCTGCTCGCCAAATTGGTAGCAATCTTTCTGATAGTGATGGCATGGCTTTAACCAAAACCATCAATTTAGGAATCATCGCTTTAGTAGTTGTGTGTGCGGCACAACTACTATTTAGTTTATTTGGTGTATATACCCCCAACTGGCTAGAAATTGGTATTTCTGGTTTGGGTGTATTCCTATTTGTTGGCGCGTCTGTAGTTGATTTCTATATCTTGCCCCGCAGCTATCGGGACGATCAATACTTGCCAGCAGCTTTATCAATGTACTTGACCTATATCAATCTATTTGTATTCATTCTGCGATTACTTATAGCTATCAATGGTCGAGATTAGACTCCAAATAAAAATGAATTTAATCTCTCAAATCTAATACTTTACTCGGGTCATTTTAACTGCTAAGTATATTCTCGTAATGTACATTGTGGCAGTTTATGACCCTTTGTTAGGGCTAATCTAAATATAGTGAGCATTATTCGGCTGTTGAGTAGATGTACTGTTTAAACGCAACAAATATATGGCGCAGATAAATAATGAAGGGTTTCGAGACAGAGCCTCATATCGCGTGTACCAGCCAAAAGAATTACCTCATGTAAACAGAATCCAAAACAGTAGAGTTAACATCAAGCTCATAGCTGCGATCAAATGCTCAAATTGCTCTACTGCCCGTGGTAGCTTGAGTGTGAATTTATTCAAAATCAAAGAATATGCTAGTCAGCCAGCATCAATAGTTAACAGAGATTTGACCGCATTTGGTATGCTCTAAGCTTGGTAATAGAAAGTATTTGTAACAACTAACCCAGTAAGTAATAAAATTATTGCTAACCAAAAGCCAGATTTCATTTTTGGTTGCTCTACCAATTCCGGTTGTTTTTGCCAGGGGAAAAAGATAAATTTAGCAAATGCGATCGCAGTTTCCAGGGCTGAAATATTCATGATAATAGCCTGCCAGTAACCTAG
>CBZS010000598.1 GCA_000613065.1 Richelia intracellularis
CTCCCCTTTATATTTTTTGTGGTAAACATTTACTTGCTGCAAAACTTCGTGCATCCAACTTAGACCCGGCACCATGGGGGTTAGAAGAATTACAAAGAGTAATAAAAATAATACGCTCTCCATGGAAAAAGGTGAAAATTCTTATCCGTGGGGATAGTGCTTATTCCAGAGAAGAGATAATGGGTTGGTGTGAAGATGAAACTCATATTGATTACAGAGTAAGCGCATCTCAAATTCTATTGACAACCGGGTTGAGAGGTATGATCATCATGTTGGGATAAACAAGCAGTAAGAACAGTCAGCATATAATTATTATCCATAGCGGCTCCATTAGATTTTTGGCGATTACTACGTTTCAAAGATTGCTCTAGGTTTAAAGCATTAAGAGCTATTCGCCGCAAAAGTGCTAAGTTTTATGGAGCATGACCAGTACGGACACCACAAGCATCTTCAGAAAAAGTGACATCTAAAGTCCAATGTAACCCATTTTCCACACCCCAATGAAGACGAATCACTTGTCCTAAGTTACGAGCATCACAATTTAAACTAGTTAGATAAAACTGAACTTCACCCACGGGTTGTTTGATTCCAAAGATCTGGTAACCGCACAACCATGACAACCCATTTAAGACCAACCCAATTGTCTTGGTTATGCAAAGTTTGCTGTTGAGAAATAGGAACACACCAAAATTGACCTTTTTCAGTACGATGATGACCTTTCTCTATCCGTTTATCATAACTATGGATAATAGCTTTAAAGCCTTGAGATAACTGTTGCTCAAACCAATTTTTCACTTGCCCGTAAAGTGTAGGATGATTCCCTTTAAGTGCTAAAACATAATCTGCTTTTGCATTCAATATTTGGGATGCAATTGCTGTTTGCGTACCCATGGCATCAATGGTAATAATACATCCAGCCATGTCTAATAATTCCAATAATGCAGGGATTGCTGTAATTTCATTCCATTGATTTATCGTCTTGTTTTACTTGTCCTAAAACAAGACGATAAATCAATGGACCATGCACTAACTAGATGTAACGCTGATTTACCCTGTTCTCTATCATAGGAACCATTGAGGGTCTTACCATCAATGGGAATTACCTGTGCTCCTGGGGCTTCAACTATTGATGTTACCCAACGTCGAAAGCATCCCTCAAA
>CBZS010000599.1 GCA_000613065.1 Richelia intracellularis
ATTTGAGGGGAACCAATTACGTTTATGGTTTACAGCTATTGCCTACATTTTACTGAATAACCTGGGAGAAAAGTGCTTAGTAAATACATAATTAAAAAATAGAACAATTGGAACTATACGCACAAAATTCTTAAAGCTAGGGGCTGTGATTACGATTTGCAAACAACGAGTGTTAGTTTTAATTGCAATTAGTAGTGCTTGCCCTTACAAGGAATGGCGTTGCAATGATTTATGAGCGTTTATCTCGACTACTTTACCCTGGTTAATGAGATGATTGGATTAATAAGTAATAGCGCTCTCTGATTTGAAATAACTGTCCTGCTGGGTTAATTTACTGGATTTAACCCAACAAGTTGGTGTGTCAATTTTTATCACTATTTTGTTCTGATTTAAGTATATTTCAATTTGAATCTATTTTATAGATCTTTTGTATACTCTGTTTTTACTTCGTAGTCCTTGTCATCTGCAATGAATTTGACAATGTGCCAATTAATTTATCCTAAATCTGGCTCATCCAAGTGTTTTTTTCTCACTTGTGAGAAATCCGGGTATATCTTTACTTAACCGATAAGGAGTAATATTGAGTGGTTATAAAAATTATAGTTGTAGGATTTCTCCAGGATAGATGTTTGGGAAACGGTTATTATTCATATTATTCAGATTCCATTACTTTTAAGACTGAGTAAATCGTCTAAATACATCTGCATATTCTGAAAACTTTATCTCTTGAACTTTTGCACCAATAGGTTCATAATACTTTCCGCCATACGTAATCGGATCTCGAACTGCACTAACTTTAAAACAGAATCAGAAATAGAAACAGACGTTAGGATATGGTGGCATAATTTATTAATTAATACTCGAACATATTACTTCCATCTTGACTGCAAACTTTTCTTTTCAGTGCCTAGCGAACTGTAGCCATACCCACGCACGGGTTGGTATATTTAATACACCCCATGGTGTAGTGGAAACTCCCCGATTCATGCCTGTGGGAACCCTGGCGAATGTGAAAACCCTAACTCCGGCTCAGTTAAAGGATACTGGGGCACAAATGGTACTTTCTAATACTTATCACCTCCATCTCCAACCAGGGGAAGATATTGTCGCTGGCGGTGGTGGCTTGCATAAGTTTATGGGTTGGAATGGTCCCATCCTCACTGACTCTGGCGGTTTTCAGGTTTTTAGTTTAAGTGGAATGCGAAAAATTACTGAGGAGGGAGTAACTTTTCGTTCGCCCCACGATGGTCAAATGATTAAGCTGACACCAGAACGCTCCATTGAAATCCAGAATACTCTGGGGGCAGATGTGATTATGGCGTTTGATGAATGTCCCCCCCATACTGCTACCCGCCATGAGGTAGAAGCAGCTACAAACAGGACTTATCGTTGGTTAGAACGCTGTATTGTAGCCGAGAAACGAGACGACCAAGCTTTATTTGGCATTGTTCAGGGGGGTATGTATCTGGATTTACGTTCCCAAGCGGTGGCTGATTTACAGAAGTTGGATTTACCTGGATATGCGATCGGTGGGGTGAGTGTGGGGGAAGAACCGGAAATGATTCACAAAATTGTGCAAAATACCGCCCCGTTATTACCAGCAGACAAGCCTCGTTACTTAATGGGTGTGGGTACATATAAGGAAATGATAATGGCGATCGCGTCTGGTATTGATATCTTTGACTGTGTGATTCCCACCCGTTGGGCTAGACATGGTACAGCTATGGTGAAGGGAGAACGGTGGAATTTAAAGAATGCCCAATTCCGTCGAGATTTCTCCCCTTTAGATCCAGATTGTCATTGTTATACTTGTCAAAACTTTAGCCGTGCTTATATTTCGCACCTAGTCCGCTCCCATGAAATCCTAGCCTATACTCTTTTGAGCATCCACAATATTACCGAGTTGATTCACTTTACCCAAAAAATTCGTAACGCAATTTTAAACGATAGCTTCACCACAGAATTTCCCCACTGGTTAAATTAAACATTGTTAATTATGTTCAACGCGATGGCAATTACTTCTTAAAACGAAATGAATTGGGTGCGACTCTTTTAGTAAGACGGGGAGTGGAACTTAGACAGGTATTGGAAGAGCTGGAGGGGTAGTAGAACAACGAGGTTTGAT
>CBZS010000600.1 GCA_000613065.1 Richelia intracellularis
TGATAATTTTGGGTTGGCTGAGGGCTTAATGACAACGGTTCACGCCATGACTGCAACTCAACCCACGGTAGATGGTCCCAGTAAAAAAGATTGGCGTGGTGGACGTGGTGCAGCCCAGAATATTATTCCGGCTTCCACTGGTGCAGCGAAGGCTGTGGCATTAGTTTTACCGGAGCTAAAAGGTAAATTAACTGGTATGGCGTTTCGTGTACCAACTCCTGATGTCTCTGTGGTTGATTTGACCTTTAAAACCACTAAATCTACTAGCTACAAGGATATCTGTGCAGCGATGCAAGCCGCATCTACGGGTCGGATGTCAGGGATATTAGGCTATACAGAAGATGCGGTGGTATCTACAGATTTTCAAGGGGATCGCCGTTCGAGTATTTTTGACGCGGGTGCTGGGATTGAGCTCAATTCCAACTTTTTTAAGGTTATGTCATGGTATGACAATGAATGGGGCTACTCTAACCGAGTAATTGATCTCATGCTGTCAATGGCACAAAAGGAAGAAATACTATAGGCTGAGATGGGGATAAGGGGATGAGGGTAAATTTGTACAATCAGCAATTACCAACATTCCCCATTCCCTATTGCTAACCAAAATCTAAAATTATTTTATTCGGTTAATCTACATAATTTTGACGCAAAAAATAATACGCAACTGCTCATAGATAGATAAGTAAAAAAATATATCCAATATCTTAATTAAAGATTAAAATTTTCTCTTGTCAACCATGCTATTTTGCACAAATTATTGTTCATTTTTCTTGTCTTTCCTTCATTTTTAATCCAATCCAAGAGCAAATCATGAAATGGAAAAAATAATTGAAACTACTGTCAGAAAGAGGTGTTGGCTGAAGCAACTATAACTATATGGACATAACTATGGGAGTAGGTTAATTAGTGAATATTATGCTCCTCAACCATAGTAAAAACTGCAATCTTTTTTAATCAAAATGCATACAGGCTCACAACCAATATGGAAATAACGTGCCTAGAATATTTCTGGGGGATAAAACAGGACGATATGCAAAATGGTTAAGGTGTAGTTGGTAATCATTAATAAAAAAAATTGGATTCATTGCCAATTACTCATTACCACGGAACCTAAAATCAGCAACAAGAAAACAAAATCATATTAGTCCTGAATCAATCACATTAATCAATCACATTAAAGGAGCTATGTATGGCTAAGAATTTACTGGAACAATTGCGGAAAATGACCGTTGTGGTAGCAGATACGGGAGATATCCAGGCAATTGAAAAGTTTAAGCCCCAAGATGCAACCACCAATCCCTCGTTGATTACGGCTGCGGCACAAATGCCAGAGTATCAAGATATTGTGGATCAAACTTTACTGCAAGCAAAGAAAGATACGGGTGCTAGTGCATCACAAGCAGATGTAGTTTCCTTAGCATTTGATCGCCTGGCTGTGTCCTTTGGCTTGAAAATTTTACAAATTATTCCTGGTAGGGTGTCTACAGAGGTCGATGCTCGTTTATCCTATGACACAGAAGCTACTATTACCAAGGGGAGAGAATTAATTGCTCAGTATGAAACTGCTGGAGTTTCCCGCGATCGCATTCTGATTAAAATTGCTGCTACCTGGGAAGGTATTCGCGCAGCAGAAGTACTTGAAAAAGAGGGCATTCACTGTAATTTAACTTTATTGTTTGGTTTGCATCAAGCGATCGCTTGTGCAGAGGCAAAAGTAACCTTGATTTCTCCTTTTGTGGGCAGGATTCTCGACTGGTATAAGAAAGAAACTGGACGGGACAGCTATCCTTCTACGGAGGATCCTGGAGTATTATCCGTAACAAAAATCTACAACTACTACAAAAAGTTTGGCTACAAAACTGAGGTTATGGGAGCGAGCTTCCGTAACCTAGGTGAAATTACTGAGTTAGCTGGTTGTGACTTACTAACAATTTCTCCTAAATTATTAGGCGAATTGCAAGCTACCATTGGTGAATTACCTCGAAAACTTGATGGAGAAAAAGCAGCAACAATGAGCATTGATAAAATCTCCATAGACAAGGCTGTTTTTGACAAAATGCACGCTGAAGAACGTATGGCATCTGACAAGCTAGATGAAGGAATTAAAGGCTTTACCAAGGCATTAGAAACCTTAGAACAGTTACTAGCAGAAAGATTAGTGAAGTTAGGGGCTGATTCTAAAGTTACCGTCTAAATAGATACAGGAGAAAGATGAAAAATTAGTTTTATCTTCCCTTACTCCGATTTATGAGTTTTATTGGGCTACTGTGATGCGGGCAAAATGCCCGCTTTCTTACACTACAATGAGTCTAGATTAGGCGCTTCCTAAAAAATCATCAATCCCTCGCAATACAGGGGAGCAAAAGGAGTAAAGTAAGTGCTTTAAGTAAAAAAATGTATTTTTTTTTACTCACTTAACTGATTCAAATTAAATCGGTAAACGATTAATATCTCGGTTACTGCCAATTACAGCCATAATCGATCCTTTTTGTAAACGTTTACTAGGATCTGGGTTGATTAAAAATTTTCCTCCTTCACTAACTGCTAAGACATTCACACCAAAGCGGTTACGTAGTTGTAATTCAGCAATATTTTTACCGTGAAATTCATCCGGTACAATCAACTCCACAATACTATTATCCGGATCGAGGTCGAATCTTTCTAAAATTGATGGTTTAGTTAAGGTTCGCGCTAAAGCACAACCTGCTTCATATTCAGGAAAAACAACGTGATCCGCACCCACCCTTTTCAGCAATTTACAATGGACTTCACTGGATGCTTTCGCTACTACATTGGGTACACCACCTTCTTTCACATTTAATGTGGTGATGATACTTTCTTGAATGTAATTACCTATGGCCACAATAACTGTATCAAACTCAAATACACCAGCTTCTTTCAGCGCTGATGTTTCCGTAGAATCAAGTTGTACTGCATGACCCGCAATATTTTCTGTTAAAGCCTGGGATACTCGCTTTTCGTCTATATCTGTGGCTAGCACTTGATAACCTAACTTGTGTAAAGTTGTACTAACAGAACGACCAAAACGACCTAACCCAATCACTGCAAATTGCTGGTCGTCTTTAATGAGATTACGAAAGAATTTTAATGATGACAAGTTCACTGCTGCTATCCCTAATTAACACAGATATTTAATATTGGCGATAGATTAGACTATATTCATTTATCTAACATGATGCTCTTGTTTCTTAAATATGGTCAAAAAATATTTTTCTATTCTTAAGTAGTATGAAAAAATAAAAGAGTAAAAGAATAATTTTTGTATGAATCACATGGTGCTTAATAGTAAATATACGTTTAAAAAACTATATTCAATTATCACATGGGGAATTATAAATTATTTAGCGCGTGCTATTTTATGATTGATTTTATTTATC
Source organism: Richelia intracellularis (assembly GCA_000613065.1). GTDB lineage: Bacteria > Cyanobacteriota > Cyanobacteriia > Cyanobacteriales > Nostocaceae > Richelia > Richelia intracellularis_B. Next base: position 3,399 of record CBZS010000600.1, read on the forward strand.
CTACAAGTAAGTTCTCTTCTGGATAATGGATTTGGGTTGGACGGGGATCTCCAAATACGGATGACATTAAAAGTAATATTCCTACCCTACCAATATACATAGTGATAATTAGAACTATTTTTCCCAAACTAGACAAGCTTGCTGTGATTCCAGTGGATAAACCAACAGTTGCAAAAGCAGATACAACTTCAAACAAGACTTGAATAAAGGGTAGGTTTGGGTCTGTAATAGCAATCATCACTGTAGATATAATTACTGTTCCAACGGAACCAATTAGTACACCTACAGCTTTTAAAATCAGCGATATTGAGACTTTTCTTTCGTATATAATTACTTCCTCCTTACCTTGTAAAATTGATTTTGTACAACTAGTTAAAATTCTAAGGGTGGCTGTTTTAATACCTCCACCTGTACCACCAGGGCTAGCGCCAATAAACATCAAAGCAATCACAATAAATAATCCAGCATTGCTCATTTGAGAGATATCAATACTGTTAAACCCTGCTGTTCTTGTAGTAACAGATTGAAAAAATGCAATTAAAAATTGCTCATAACCATTAGGGCTACCAAACTTTTCTGGAATTCTCAATTCCACGAGGGAAAATGCTATTATCCCGAGAATAGTTAGCACTATAGTTGTGCTAGTTGCTACCTTAAAATCTAGGGAGAAAATCAATTTTTCTTGTTTGCGATTCCAGCGTTCGCACAACCAAAAAAACATTTCTAAAATTACTTGATAACCAATTCCCCCGAAAATAATTAGGGCGGAAATAGTGAATATGAGTAAAGTTGAAGATTGGTATTTGACTAAACTATCAGCAAACAAGCTAAAACCAGCATTATTCCAGGCACTCACACTGTGAAAAATTGATAACCAGATTCCTTCTTGCCATCCACTATCCTTCACAAAGACTGGCAACAATAAAAATATACCCGTAATTTCAAAAATCAGTGTCGTGGCAATAATAGAGCGAATAATATGGCTACTACCACTCATCCCTGGTCGATCTAAAGCTTGCTGAATGGCTCTTTTTTGCCGTAAGTCAAATTTTTTACCAATTAATAAAATCAGGAACGTAGTTGTGGTCATGTAACCCAAACCACCAATTTGTGCCAGCAGCAAAATAAATAATTGACCCCAAAAAGAGAAATCTGTACCAGTATCAACTACTGCCAAGCCTGTCACGCAAACTGCTGAAGTTGAGGTAAAGAAGGCCACAATTGGGTCATTCCAGGTACCTGTACTAGTAGCAAAAGGCATCATTAATAGGATTGTTCCTACTGCTATTACCGCCAAAAAACCCAAGCAAATTGTCCGAGAAACAGTCATATAGATAGTGGTTGAGCAAATATTTCCGAGATTAAAGGTGGGGTTTAACCATCTCTGGAAACAAAAACACCCTCATTTAACTATATCCCCGTAAGTACCTCGCTTTACTCCATAGAGTAACCAGGGGAAATTAAGGCTGTAAAATATTTGTGTCTTTAAAATGCAGCTAGCACTCAAAAAAGACGGAATTAAATGTGTGGTAGTCCATAACCACACATGATAGCCTACGAGTATATTGTCCACGTGGCTTCAATGTTGTCTTAACATTGCTTAATTTATGAGTACAACTCTCTACCAGAAAATTCAAGCATTTTACGACTCTTCTTCTGGATTATGGGAAGAAATTTGGGGTGAGCATATGCACCATGGTTATTATGGTGCCACAGGAACCCAGAAAAAAGACCGCAGACAGGCACAAATTGATTTAATTGAAGAAATACTCCAATGGGCAGATGTAACGGGGGTAGAGAAACTTCTAGATGTAGGCTGTGGTATTGGTGGTAGCTCTTTATACTTGTCAAAAAAATTCCAGGCTCAAGTTACGGGTATTACCCTAAGTCCAGTACAGGTCGAAAGGGCAAAAGAAAGAGCTGTGGAATTAGGTTTACAGTGCCAAGCAGAATTTCTGGTTGCTGATGCTCAAAATATGCCCTTTGCAGATAATTCCTTTGATTTAGTTTGGTCCTTGGAAAGCGGTGAGCATATGCCAGATAAGGCTAAATTTATGCAGGAGTGTTATCGGGTATTGAAACCAGGTGGAAAGTTGATTTTGGTTTCTTGGTGTCATCGTCCCATAGATACTTATCCTCTAAATACATCAGAGCAAAAACACTTGCAGGATATTTATCAAGTGTATTGTTTACCTTATGTAATCTCCTTACCTCACTATATTGCGATCGCAAATCAAATTGGTTTGCAAAATATCGATAGTGCTGATTGGTCTGAGGCTGTAGCACCTTTCTGGGATATTGTGATTGATTCGACTTTTACACCCAAGGCTATTTTTGGTTTATTACGGGCTGGTTGGACAACAATTGTGGGAGCATTATCTTTAGGTCTAATGCGCCGCGGTTATGAATCTGGCTTAATTCGTTTCGGTTTGTTGTATGGAGTCAAGTAGGAGTAAATCGCATTCGCGGAGGGTCGTAGAGTGATGGAATCAATCCAAAATCCAAAATCTAAAATTCAAAATTCAATAAATTGGCTTTATTCCTTTTGGAAATTTTCTCGTCCCCATACAATTATTGGAACGACTTTAAGTGTGTGGGGTCTATATCTCATAGGAATTTCTTTGTTCTCTTATCATTCCCTACTTTCCCTACTTTCACCTTTAGTCTGTTGGCTTGCTTGTCTCTGTGGCAATGTTTATATTGTCGGGTTGAATCAACTCCAAGACGTGGAGATTGATAAAATAAATAAACCCCATCTACCCCTTGCCTCTGGAGAGTTTACCTTAGAAATAGGGAAAAGAATTGTTGCCACTACAGGAATTTTAGCTTTAGTTTTAGCTGGAATACAGAGTCCTTTTTTACTCGGAATGGTAGGTATTAGTTTAGCTATTGGAACCGCTTATTCTCTACCACCAATCCGATTAAAAAGATTTCCATTTTGGGCTGCCTTGTGTATTTTTACTGTGCGGGGAGCAATTGTTAACTTAGGACTATTTCTACATTTTAGTTGGGTATGGCAACAGAAACAGAATATTCCTCCTAGCGTATGGCTGCTGACACTATTTATTATTGTGTTTACCTTTGCGATCGCAATCTTCAAAGACATACCAGATTTAGAAGGCGACCGTCAATATAATATCAGTACCTTTACTATAAAACTTGGTCAAAAAGCGGTATTCAACTTGGCTCGCTGGGTAATTATTTTCTGCTATTTGGGAATGATTACGGCAGTGTTCTTACCCCAAATGGGTGTAAATCATTTATTTGCGGTCATTTCCCATGGGTTACTGTTAGTTGTAATGTGGTGGCGCAGTTGTAATGTAAACTTAGAAGAAAAAGCCGAAATAGCCAGTTTTTATCAGTTTATTTGGAAATTATTCTTCTTAGAATATTTGTTGTTTCCCTTTGCCTGTCTTTTTAATTAACCACTATGGAAAGTTCACCACTAGATCCTCTAGCAATTATTGTAGTTGTCTCTGTTCTCTCTAGCCTCATATATTTTTCCTTTAGAACCTGGAAAAATAAAGAACTCTTTAAAACCGCGTTCGCGTTTTATCAACAAAAAGATTATGTCAATGCAGAGGAAACTTTTCGACAGTTAATTAGCATTAATTCTACTAACGATCTAGTGCATCTACTCTTAGGAGATACATTGATGCGACAAAAAAAGGTAGATGATGCAATTTGCAAATATAAAGAAGTAATTGAACGCGCCCCGAAAAATATTGATGGCTATCTCCGTTTAGCAAATGCTTTATTACTAGAAGAGAAACAACAAGAAGCTATAGATTTCTTAGAAAAAGCTCAAGATTATTTTGAATCAAAACATTATGCTAATGAGTTAGATAAGTTACAATATATTTTGCAAAAAATAAAATAATTAATGAACCTAAATTAATAGCTAAATTGTGAAAAGACCAGGATCACCCATCCCATATCAGCAAATGAAAACAACCTTATTACAATGGGTTGATTTAAAATAACCGCAATGGCAGCAATTTACTTCAATTTTTGGCGTTGTATAAGTGCGGGATGAATTAGCGTTTGAAACCATTGAGAAATCGTTAAAAATTTAGTGAAATCATCCCCGGATTCTGCAACGCCGCATTTTAAACATGACTATTGCATCTATGGGCTTTCGCCCAGCATTATTTTTCTGGGCTTGTCATGCACTTGTTCTAAAATCGGACGAAATGATGACCACGGCAGCGTCTCATCTAACTTCATCAACAGGGTCTTCTTGCTTTCTAACTTCTGGTATAGCTGTTCAACTTCCCCGAGTTTTTTTATTCCATGCCGATTTAACCCCAGCTTCTGCTCTCCCTATACTTTCATCTCGCGAGCTACTTGCTCAATTTTTCGAGGTGCCCTATTTATTAATCATTCTGATTCTTGTGTTTTTACTTTGCTTGTAATTTATTTGTACTTCAACTTGAAGTGCGGAATGTGGGTTTAAAACTAATAAACCACGTTCCCCATTTATGGTGAGTAATTTTGAATTTTCTGTGATGCGATACCTTCACCTTAATAGACAAGATTAAAATGAATTATAAAATTCTCCAATTGCAATAAAAATCAAAAATATAAATATAGTTATGACTGAACAGAAGGGCAAAGTTTACCTTGTAGGTGCAGGCACCGGGGATGTGTCATACCTAACGGTAAAAGCATACAATCTCTTAAAGAATGCCGAGGTACTGGTTTATGATGCCCTAGTAGATGTTGAGTTATTGCAATTATTACCAGCACATTGCCTGAAGTTAGAGATGGGTAAGCGGGGTGGTAAGCCCAGCACCGTCCAACAGGATATTAATGAGTTATTAATCAAATACTGCTGTCAGGGGAAGCAAGTTATTAGGTTAAAATCTGGAGATCCGTTTATTTTTGGTCGTTGTGCTGCGGAAATCGGGGCTTTAAAAGCATCAGGATGTGAATTTGAGGTAGTACCAGGAATTTCCTCGGCTTTAGCTGCCCCATTGTTAGCGGGAATACCACTGACAGATCCAGTAATGAGCCGTTGTTTTGCTGTATTCACTGCTCACGAGCCAGATGCATTGGATTGGGATGCTCTATCACGGATTGAAACTCTGGTGATATTAATGGGTGGTAAATACTTAGAGGAGATTATTCATCAACTTTTGAAGCATCAGCGTTCGCACAATATTCCAGTTGCTATTATCCGTTGGGCAGGAACCAGTCGGCAAGAAATGTGGACTGGTACTTTAGCTAATATTCTCGAACAAACCCTTGGAGAAAGACTTTCACCTACTATTATTATCATTGGTGAAGTTGTCAAACTCCGCAAGTACTTACAGTTTTAAAGCTAGGATAGAAAGGAGTGAGGCTGATGGAGAACGATATATTAATGTTTAGCCTCAAATTAAAAATCTAAAATCCCAAATGGAAACTCTCCCCCTAACAGGTAAAACTATTCTCGTCACTCGTTCTGCTGGACAATCCAGCCAGTTTACTGAATTACTTACTAATGTTGGTGCTACTGTAATTGAAATGCCAGCTTTAGAAATTGTTGCACCTTCTACTTGGGAATGTTTAGATAATGCGATCGCAAATTTATCCACATTTGACTGGCTAATTCTCACTTCCAGCAATGCGGTCAATTACTTTTTTGATCGCTTGATTGCCCAAGGAAAAGATATATCCAACCTGGGAAATATGAAAATTGCTGTGGTTGGTGAAAAAACTGCCCTAAGCCTGAAAAAAAAGCATTTACAACCAGATTTTATTCCTCCCAATTTTGTTGCAGATTCTCTGGTCGAAAAGTTCCCCGAAAATTTGCCGGGGAAGAAAATATTCTTTCCTAGGGTAGAAAGCGGTGGTAGAGAAGTCTTGGTGAAGGAATTTACTGCTAAGGGTGCCGAAGTTATAGAAGTTGCAGCTTATCAATCTAGTTGTCCTAGTAGTATTCCATCAGAAGCAAAGTTAGCATTACAAAAGCGTACTGTAGATGTGATTACCTTTGGCAGCTCAAAAACAGTGAAGTTTTTCTGTCAACTATTAGAGAAAAGATTTAATACTTCAACTCTGCTTCATGTTAAAAATGGAGAAAAAAATCTAGAGCAAGTAGTAAAAAATTACCTACAAGGAGTGTGTATTGCTTCCATTGGTCCACAAACCTCAAAAAGTTGTTCTTCACTTATCGGACGAGTGGATGTAGAAGCCAAGGAATATACTTTAGATGGATTAACTCAAGCATTAATTCAATGGAGTGATTCTGTAAATAAATAAGGAGCTAGAATAATTTTGCTAACTATTAGCATCTATGAGATTTTGTGATTGGGAAGTATTTGCCGGGCAAGTGTATAAATAATTTATACACTTGCCCGGCAAATACCCTATGGAAAAGTTGCTACTTACGGACAAATTGCTGAATTAGCTCATATGCCAGGAAAACCGAGGGTGGTTGGCTATGCCCTGCTTCCTGTGGATTTGGGTGTTTTAGATATACGATGGCATCTTGTGGTTAATTTTAAGGGCAAGATTTCCTACTCACCAATAGGTAATGGTGCGGACAAAACCCAAAAGGTTTTGTTGGAAGCAGAAGGAGTCGAGTTTACTAACAAGGGGAAAATTAATGAGATGCGACTCTTTTGGTAGTAGGGGGTATCATATAAGAATAATAAATTATAAGTCAACCAGAGTAGTATTGACAGCCAAAAATGTACTTGATGAAATTAGCTTGTAAAAAGTGAAAGAACAGGAACAGTTCCACACCCGATGCAAGGATGTACATCAAATCAAGGTATGTTTTGGTCACAAGCACGAGAAGTATTTGAACAGATAGTTAGTTGTTTAGACTCAGACAGCATTTGTGGATTAGAACACTCCCACATAGAGAGTAAGTTCCTTGACAATGGATACGAACTATTGAGACGGTTGTTACAAACAAAGATATTTTCATAAACGCAGTCAAGATGAAATAGAGGGAGAGTGTGCAGGCACAGACTCAGTAAACAAAACACACAAGAAAAAATTGTCGCGGAAATTGAGCACATTATTTGGCACAGTAATCGCCAATAGAATCGGTTATGGAGAAAGAAAGATAAATACACTATTTCCTTTGGATGGGAAGTTTAATCTACCAGCACAGCAATATTCTCTCTCATGGACTAAGACAGGGATATTATCCATGTGATTGAGTATTTGTGGAAAGCTGCATTTGTCTTTTATTATCAGACTTCAACACAGGCAAAACCTTGGGTGAGCAAACTTTTACAGCTTATCCTTGAAGGTAAATCAAGTGCAGTTGCCCCAGGTATGCGCCGGAGTGGGACTTTACCCAAACTCACCCCCCAAGAACGTAAACCC
>CBZS010000601.1 GCA_000613065.1 Richelia intracellularis
CAAAGGCCGCTTCCTATGGACTTGGTTCTCGACTGGCTACTACCCGAACCTATTGATATAGTTTGTCATGAACCTGAAGCCAAGTAGGGTCTTTGCCCCATCTTTTGAAATAGCCATAGGCTGTAGACCAAGGTGGTAAATCTCCTGGTAATGCCCGCCATGTACATCCTTGACACAGTAGGTATCAAATCGCGTTTACTACTGGGTACATACATGTTGTACGTGGAAGACCACCTGGTTTTGCCTCTGGAAACAGCTCTGGGATTAACTCCCACTGTTCCCACGTAAAATTGCTAGGATAATTCTTAGTCATTTGCTCAGGGGGTGCTGTTTTCTATACTTCTCAGCATATGCCTTGTGAGCTTTTTTATGATACCTCCCACCTTTTAAAACATCCTCTGAGTGGCAAAGGTAGGGTGATAAAAATATAAACAACTCTAGCTTTTTTATTTTGCCACTCTATTTTTTGATAGAGATTTTTACGATCTTCTCCAACGTTTCAAGCTCTGAAATCAAGTGGAAATGAGTTATTTTATATTGCTGTAAAACCAATAACTGCACCAGCTACACTACCAGTGCTAACAGCGTTTTCATCAACAGATGAAACATTCGCTAGTAACGCAGCAATATGTCCGCCAGCTACAACTTATTGTTGCTCTTCATAAATTTCGGTGAATAATTTAGATTTGTTAGATAACATGATCTTGTCTCCTCATTTTTGTGTGTGTTTGGGATAAGTTGATTTGTTGTTTTGCCTCTCAACTCATCCCTTACATTCATAAGATAACAAGCACCAATAATCGAGTCATTTACATTTTCTGCAAACTTTATTTCCTGGTTATGAAGAGTTTATTTCCGAATCATGAAGGGTACTATTTCCGAAAAATACATGGTGTTTTCTGTAAATAATTTGACCAATGACAAGGGCCCAAGCCTGGCTTTTTCCAATTTTATTGCGTATATGAAAATTTACTGCTAAATAAGTGGGTCAAATTCAAGATAAAACTTCACCCCACCTTTGGCTTCCCACACGGTAGGAGAGGAGTTGACGGTGAGGTCTAATCCATATTCTGACTCCGGTCCCTGTAGTCAAGGATTGATTATTTACCCCCATGGGAAATAAAATAGATATCCATGGTTCGCACACCAAAATTGACCTTCGAACGTGGTACTTTAATTTTGCATCCACCCCCCCGTGGCAAAGTATGGATGGATTACGCTACATGGGATGACAGGGTGGAGAAGTTTCGTGTACCTGCAATTCAATACCGCCCCTTAGTGGAAGCAATGCAAGCAGCAGATACGGAATTTACCGATGATGCTAGGGGTTTTTATCCTATAGATTTGGTGGCTAGTTTGGAAATGGAGCCATACCCCCACCAAACAGAAGCATTAGCTGCTTGGAAATTAGCAGGAAGACAGGGGGTAGTGGTACTGCCTACGGCAGCCGGAAAGACTTATTTGGCACAAATGGCAATGCAAGCTACACCCCGTACCACCCTAATTGTTGTGCCGACTTTAGATTTAATGCATCAATGGTATGCCCACCTATTAGCTACTTTCCCCGATGCAGAGGTGGGGTTATTGGGGGGTGGTTCTCTGGACAAAACCCCTGTCTTAGTTGCTACTTATGATAGTGCGGCTATCCATGCAGAAACTATTGGTGATAAGTATGGGTTGATAATTTTTGACGAATGTCACCACCTCCCCACAGATTTTAATCGTGTTATTGCCGAATATGCGATTGCGCCCTATCGTTTAGGTTTATCTGCAACACCAGAACGCACAGATGGAAAACACGCAGATTTGAATATTCTCATTGGTAGGGAAGTATATCGCAAGCGGGCAGAAGATTTGGCAGGTAATGCATTAGCAGACCATGAAATTGTCCAAATAAAAGTTAAATTATCAAAGCTGGAACGGGAGAAATACAACCGTCTGATTCGACTTCGCAATGACTTTCTCAAGCAATCCAAGATATCTCTGGGAAGTATTCAAGGTTGGCAGAGATTCGTACAAATGAGTGCGCGATCGCAATCTGGGAGAAGGGCAATGTTAGCTCACCGGGAAGCAAAGGAAATTGCTGTGGGAACGGATGGTAAAATCCGGGTGTTAGTAGATTTGCTGACGAAGCACTATCCGGAAAGAATTTTGATTTTCACTGCTGATAACGCCACGGTTTACCGGATTTCTCAAGCCTTTTTAATTCCAGCCATTACTCACCAAACCCCAGTGAAAGAACGCCACGCCATTTTAACAAAGTTCCGGGAAGGGGAATATAAAACAGTAGTGGCTTCCCATGTATTGAACGAAGGGGTAGATGTGCCGTCGGCTAGTATTGCCATTATCTTATCAGGAACAGGTTCAGCCAGGGAGTACATTCAACGTCTAGGTAGGGTATTAAGGAAAGGGAAAAGTCCCAACAAGAGAGCAATATTATACGAAGTAATTGCGGAAAACACGAGTGAAGAGAGGACTTCTGCACGGAGGAGAGGGGAGCAAGAATATAAGGGTGAGCAGGAAGGGAAAAAAGGTAATTTATGGGTGATTTCTGGTGCAGGAAAAGGGAAAACCCCAAAAGCTGCGGAACAATTGGAGATTAATTACTCCACCAAGCCAGGAGGGGAAGATGGTAAGAGTGATGGAGAGAAGGAGTAGGCGGTGTACTGTAACAGAATTTTCATGATTTTTTTTTGTTCATACATTCACGTTTTCCCATTAAACCTAGCTTTTAAACTCAACCTGTAAATCTGATAATAAGGTGATTTTTTTAAAATAAATTACCAGCTAAAGCGGTTTAATCAAGATATCCCATTTGGGCAACAGTGGATTTCGCTGTAATCTAGACTCGACTTGTTTTATAGCTTTCTTTGTTAGAGAAATCTCTTTTTGATAAACAGTTTTACTTAAACTCAAGATAGGATATAAGCCTTTCAAAGTCATACTCGAAGCCCAGGAAAGCATGACTTCAACATCAACAAGCTTCGCCCCCCCCCATTCCAATCCTGGTCAATAATACCCCAACAACCCTCTATGGGATTGTATTTACTATGGTAAGGTGGATAGTAAAGGAATTGAATTGGTATATTTAGGAGATGAACAAACTCAAACCATCCTTTTTTTTAATTGAGTTATTACTCTACTACTTTCCGGACCATTATCAACTTTAATTTGTATCACTTCGGTATCCTGCTTTTGTTCTGGTGTCATTGTCTTCCACCATTGAATTAGAGTATCAACAATAAAATCCCTGGTTTTATAAGAACAACTACCAAAGTTAATATACAATAATTGCCCACTATCTTCATCAAGAATCCCACAGGGAGTATATTTTTCTGTGGATCCCATATCATGATCCTCAGCTTGATTGTCTCCTCTGGTTTTTCCACCACGAGAATAACCCCCGATATTAACCGTAGCTTTGCAATCCATGCTTAGTGGTTTGACTTTGAGGCTTGTTTGTTGATTGCGGCTCAAATTCTTTGATGTTGTTGAAGATATCATGGGTTTGTGCAATTTTTTTTGAGGTTTGGCTTTTACTACTTTCCAAAGACCATAGCCCATTCGATTCAATACTTGTGCCATTGTACTGGCGCAAGGCAATTGCTCCCGGCTAAATCCCTGTTCTTTGAGTTTTTCTAGTGCGGATGTTGCTGTTAACCGGGTATAGGCTAAGGAAGTTTTAAATCTTGGGTCTTGTTGAGAATAAGATTCTGCTATTTGTCCCAGGGATAATGCCACAAGAGAAGAGGTTGTTTCTCCTGCCAAGGCTTTGCTGTGCTAAAGGCTGATTGTAATGCTACACAGATTATCCCTGTTCTTTTTTCCCCTAACCCTAACTTTATATTTTCTCTACCCCAACCGAATACTGTTTGTGCTAACCTTGCTCTACCTTGGCAATATTTCAACGTCATCTCAGGTTGAAAGCCCGAACGTTCTACTCCATTCATTTTCCATGCTGCCAAACGCAAGTCTTCTATTTGTGATCTTGTTAATGATTTCGGTTCCTCTTCTGGGTCTAGCAGACTCCAAAATACTTGCCCCTGTTTTTTTACTCATCAACATTACATCTTACTTTCATTGGTAAATTCTTTCTTATAAATCACCTAATTCCTAATTAAAATTGGGACTAGTTAATTAGAACAGTCCATATATGTTACTAATTATGCAAACTTACCTGGTAGATTACCTGTCTCGTAGGATTACCATTGCAGCTATTAATGGATATCAAAAGCACATTTCACCCCATAAAGGTTTTGCTTGTGCTCACCGCGTACTGTATGGGAGTGAATCTTGCTCTCAGTATATAAAAAAAGCGATCGCTAAAGAAGGTTTAAGGGTAAGATGGCTAAGATTCCGCGATCGCTTCCAAGCTTGCAAACAAGCCCATAAAATTTTGCGTTCTCAGTCTCAACGGGTGAAATTACCTGTCTCTCAGCAAAACCGTCGTCGCCATTATAATGATTGTTTGGATGTTGGCTGTGCCGAAATTGGCTGCGGATGTGCAGAAGGATTATTTGAATTTGGCGATTGTGGCGTGGCTGATTGCAGCTTTTTTATCTGTAGTGGTATAAATTGGCGATGAGCTATCCGGAATAACTGGGAATTTATTGAAAAATTTTCTGGAAATTGTGATTGGCTAACTGTATCCAATGAATGCCCAGAATCTTTATGAGGATATGAGTGTATGCTCAAACCTATAAAAGGGATGGTTCTTGGATTAGTTGTTGCATCTGTGACATTCTCTGCTAAACCAAAAGCCACTGCTTTAATATCTATCGCATAAAATGAAAATACCAGTACTGTATCTGTATCAGATAGTCCGTTCTTAGCACGTAGATATAGTAGGAGATATCGTCGTGTTCGTTACTATCGTCCTAGAAGACGAGGACGTCGATACCGGGTATGTTCTTACCGCTATCCTTATCGCTATCGCTATGGCAGGCGTTATCGCTATCGTTATCGTGTTTACCGTTACTATTGGCGTTATTACCGTTGATGGTTTACACAATAACTCTCATTCAGTTTCAGATATTATTCAGGGTCATTGACATAAATATTTCAATAGCTTGTAGGGAACGGCATAATTTACATAATCTACTTGGGAAAATATGTTGGGACAGATACCGCACCCCTACAAATTTTATTTACAGCTAGGAGAGAAAATTTGCTTCAGGCTCTGCTCTTCTCCATAAATTATGCGCCACAAGATGTAAATAAAATTTGTAGGGGTGCGACTTTTTTAGGAAGACGAGGAGTGGAACTTAGACAGGTATTGGAAGAGGTGGAGGGGTAGTATAACAACGAGCTTTGAGAACTTGCTTGAGCAAAGGAATACCACTAGAGTACAAAGCCAGGTGATTGCGTTTATGTTCTTGTTGTAGATGAAACTGCCAATACTCATCCCAATCGCCACTGATGTATAAAGAACCCAGGGGTAAAACAGCCTCAGCACCCCTCATGGTCCATCTAGCCCCAGTGATATCCATCCTGTCTTTAATCAGGTGGCGACAAGGACCCTCAATCACCCCCGTGGCTATGGGGAATCCAGCTTTTAAGTAATCGTCATATTTGAGGTATTTGGCATTGTTAAGTAAATATCTAGCACAGGTATCCACGGGTTTACCTTATTGGGGGGTGAGTTTGGGTAAAGTCGCACTCCGGCGCATACCTGGGGCAACTGAACTTGATTTACCTTAAAGGATAAGCTGTAAACGTTTGCTCTCCCTAGCTTCTGCCTGTGTTGAAGTCTGAGAAGAAAAGACAAATGCAGCTTTCCACAAATACTCAATCACATGGATAATATCCCTGTCTTAGTCCATGAGAATATTGCTGTGCTGGTAGATTCAACTCCCCATCGAACCGATTCTATTGCCCATTACTGTGCCAAATAATGTGGTCAATTTCCGCGACAATTTTTTCTTGTGTGTTCTGTTTACTGAGTCTGTGCCTGCACACTCTCCCTCTATTTCATCTTGACTGCGTTTATGAAAATATCTTTGTTTGTAACAACCGTCTCAATAGTTCGTATCCATTCTCAAGTCACTTACTCTCTATCTGGGAGTGTTCTAACCCACAAATGCTGTCTGAGTCTAACCAACTAACTATCTGTTCAAATAGTTCTCCTGCTTGTGAGCAAAACATACCTTGATTTGATGTAGATCCTTGCATAGGGTGTGGAACTGTTCCTGTTTTTTCATTTTTTACAAGCCAATTCCATCAAGTACATTTTTGGCTGTCAATACTACTGTGGTTGACTTGTCATTTATTATTCTTATATCATACTCCGTACTACCAAAAGAGTCGCACCCTATGCAAATAGACACATAAAAAATGGGAACAATACTACTATTATTATTAACTGTTTTTGCAATACAAAACATCAATGTTGATTATAGATACTGGTATTCCAGACGTTATAAAAATTACCCCTAAGGTCTTTAAAGACGATCGCGGCTTTTTTTTAGAGTCGTTTAATCAAAAGGTATTTGCTGAAAAAGTCGGCATTACCCCTAACTTTGTCCAAGACAACCATTCTCGCTCCCAGCAAAATGTTCTGCGGGGGTTGCATTATCAAATTATTCAACCTCAGGGCAAACTAGTAGGGGTGGTTGTTGGCAGTATCTTTGATGTAGCTGTAGACATTAGAAAAAGCTCTCCTACCTTTGGAAAATGGGTAGGTTGTCAACTCAATGCGGAAGAGCACGAACAAATTTGGATACCACCTGGTTTTGCCCACGGATTCTTAGTACTTTCAGATGTAGCCGAAGTTATTTATAAAACTACTGACTACTACTGCCCTCAAGGAGAGCGTACCTTACTTTGGGATGACCCAGATATTGGGATACGTTGGCCCCTATCTTCGCCACCAATACTTTCAAGTAAAGACCAAATAGGGAAATCATTAAAAGAGATCTAGGTTTTCCCATGACCAATATCCTTCTCATTGGTAGCAATGGTCAAGTAGGGCAAGAACTACAAAGGATACTGCCAGTATGCGGTAATGTAAGTGCAGTTGCTCGTCCAGAAGTTGATTTGGCACAGCCAGATTCTCTAATATCAGTTGTCCAGGAGTATCAAGCCC
>CBZS010000602.1 GCA_000613065.1 Richelia intracellularis
TTAGTTACCAAAGAAGATAATATTTACGACAGGGAGCACCAAAAAAAGTGTAGAATCCAGGACCGCTCCTCACTGGGGATTGTGCTGATGCTTCATCATCAGTACCAGTTCCATAATCTCCATGTATATGAAATCAACTTGAATCCAAGTGGAAGCTGTCCATTTTCACTCCAAATCTATCTGCTGCTGATAGTGGGACTCGGATAAAAATTTCCGTTAATCCTGCATCATATAGTTTGTCTAACACTCTGCCCAAGAGTTCATCGTTCAAATGTTCTGGTTGTATTCCCTCTGCCAATAAATGTTCCGTTGCAATCCCTGAAAAGAACTTCTCAAATGAATATAGTGGTGCACTGATAAAGCCTAAGCCATTGATAATCATTGCTTTGACCACTTGGCCTGCGCTGATTATTTATTGGGGATGAGTTCCAAGCAGTTGGTTGAACAAATCAACCAAACTCATTTCATCAATAATCCCTGCCACTATGCCTAAGTGCTGGATATCTTCTACTTTGATTTGTGATTCTGAAAAACTCATACTTGAAAAATACAACATTTTGCGATCGCACCTGCGGAATGTGGGTAACAACAGAACAACCTCATTACCCATGTCTTGATTCTGGCTCCATCAGCAAAAAAATGGTAGAGCATATAAACTGCCCTACCGCCTGACTCTTTATTAATTCGTAACAATGGCATCAACCGATGGGAGCCAACGCTTAACTACTCAACACCTGGAGTTAATAGTTCTTTCTTCTCACCTGGTCTCACAGTAATATTGCCATCATCATCAACATCTACTATCGCAGTGTCACCATCTTGAATTCTACCAGAGAGAATCTCTTCTGCGAGGCTATCTTCCAGCAAGCGCATAATCGCCCGGCGTAATGGTCTGGCACCGTAGCTAGGATTATAACCTTCCTGTAACAACCGCTCCTTAAAGCGATCGCTTACTTCTAGGCTGATACCCTTCTCGGTGAGACGACCAAATACTTCCTTGAGCATAATATCGGCGATTTGAGTCACCTCTTGCTTGTTCAACTGCCGGAAGACAATAATCTCATCCAAACGGTTGAGAAATTCAGGACGGAAGTAGTTCTTCAGTTCTTCGTTGACCAAGGACTTGATGCGATTGTACTGGGACTCGCTTTGGTCGTCAGCAAAGTCGAAACCAATACCACCACCACCTTTCTCGATTACCTTAGAACCTATGTTGGAGGTCAGAATTAATAATGTATTTTTAAAGTCAACAGTGCGACCTTTGGCATCAGTTAACCTACCATCTTCCAGTATTTGCAGTAGCATATTAAACACATCGGGGTGTGCTTTTTCTATTTCGTCGAAAAGTACTACTGTGTAAGGACGACGGCGCACAGCTTCTGTTAATTGACCACCTTCGTTGTAGCCCACATAACCTGGAGGAGAACCGATCAACTTGGATACAGTGTGACGCTCCATATATTCGGACATATCTAGGCGAATCATGGCTTCTTCAGAACCGAAGAAGTAAGAAGCTAATGCCTTGGTTAATTCAGTCTTACCAACCCCAGTAGGACCGGAGAAAATAAAGCTAGCAATGGGTCGGTTGGGATTCTTCAAACCAACACGAGCGCGGCGAATCGCACGGGAAACTGCCTTAACTGCGTCTTCTTGTCCGATGAGTCGCTGGTGCAATGTCTCTTCCATGTGCAACAGTTTCTCGGACTCGGATTCTGTGAGTTTATTCACAGGTACGCCAGTCCATGAAGCAACGATGTGAGCAATGTCTTCCTCTGTCACGACTGGCTCATCACCATCGGTTTTAGAAGCATTAGACTTGCTTTGAGCGATCGCTTTAATTTCAGCTTTAATTTCCATTTCCCGATCACGCAATTCCCCAGCTTTATCAAAGTCCTGGGAACGCACCGCATCATCCTTCTCCTTGAGAATTTGACGCAGTTCCTTATCCAATTCCTTCGCTGCAGGTGGCAATTGAGAATTAATTAAACGGACACGGGAACCAGCTTCATCAATCAAGTCAATTGCTTTATCTGGTAAATAACGGTCGCTAATATAACGGTCTGATAACTTAGCAGCCGCTAATAAAGCTTCATCAGAAATCTTTAATTTGTGATGTTGTTCGTAGCGTTCCCGCAGACCATATAAAATTTCTATGGTTTCATCTACAGATGGTTCACCCACCATTACTGGTTGGAAACGACGTTCTAGAGCCGCATCCCGCTCAATGTGTTTGCGGTATTCATCTAGAGTTGTAGCACCAATACATTGCAACTCACCCCTCGCCAAAGCTGGCTTGAGGATATTTGCTGCATCAATAGCACCTTCTGCCGCACCCGCACCAATTAAGGTGTGGACTTCATCAATTACTAAAATTACATTTCCCGCTTGACGAATCTCGTCCATGATTTTCTTCAAGCGTTCTTCAAATTCACCCCTGTACTTGGTTCCTGCAACCAGCAACCCAATATCCAGGGTTACTACACGTTTTTCTTCTAAGATATCGGGGACATCTTTATTAGAAATTCTCTGTGCTAGACCTTCCGCGATCGCAGTTTTACCAACCCCTGGTTCTCCGATGAGAACAGGATTATTTTTGGTACGGCGACCGAGAATTTGGATTACACGTTCAATTTCCTTAGCACGTCCCACCACAGGGTCAAGCTTATTCTCAGCCGCTAACTGGGTTAGGTTGGAACCAAATTCATCTAATGTTGGGGTTTTATTGCCGCGAGAAGAGCCACCGGTACTCACCTCAGCCGTTTCTCCCAACATTCTGATTACCTGGGTTCTTACCTTGGATAAATCCACACCCAAGTTTTCCAGCACCCTGGCTGCTACACCTTCACCTTCTCGGATCAGACCCAACAGCAGATGCTCGGTGCCAATGTAATTGTGCCCTAGCTGGCGTGCTTCTTCCAAAGATAGTTCCAGAACTCGCTTTGCCCGTGGCGTAAACGGAATTTCCACAGCCACAAAGCCTGAGCCTCGACCTATGATCTTTTCGACTTCAATCCGAGCGTCTTTGAGATTGACGCCCATAGATTTCAGAACTTTAGCCGCCACTCCGGTACCTTCTCCAATCAGACCCAGGAGGATCTGTTCGGTACCAACAAAGTTATGACCCAGGCGGCGTGCTTCTTCCTGGGCTAACATGATTACCTTAATGGCTTTTTCTGTGAAGCGTTCAAACATGGCATTTATCCCATCACCTGCGTCGTGCCGGTACGCTGATTTTAGCACAGGGCAATTGGAGCCATACCTATATAAAGATACATAGAACCCTGACAAAGTACGGGAACGCTTAGGTCTTTTGGCAACTATTTTTTACTTACAATGCCTCAGTGTACTGAGGTTATGGATTTAAGTCTTTTTTACTATTGACTCAAAACCATTGAGGGCTGGACGTTTGGGTTTTTACTAATTTAAATGCCGAACAAACAACAATAACATATACCACACAAAAATAACTTAGTCAACGCTAATGAAAACATTATGATATTTTTTTATGTTTAAAGAAATTAATAATATAAAAACAAATCATTGTGATTGAACAATTATGTACACGTGAGGGAAATAATTTTTTCACGTAGAATTACAGTATGTAAATTACCTAACATTGCTTCCTCACTCTACTAAGGTAGGGTGCGATCGCAAATCATCCCATACCATTGGGTTAAATTTGCCTGAAATTCTGGCTTGTGGATACCGTTCAACCATAAAATCAGGGCATCTTCGCCATTATCTTGGTAGTATTTGGATCTTCTGCCTGCTGTTTTAAAGCCAAATTTTTTATACAACGAAATTGCCCCAAGATTAGAAATTCTGACTTCTAGGGTTGCTCTTTCTAAACCGAGATCATTCGCGGCTTTGAGCAGAGAATATAGTAAAGCCTGTCCCAAGCCTTGGCGTTGATGCTGGGGATTAACAGCTAAAATTGTTATGTGCGCTTCCTCTAGAATTAACCAAAAACATCCCATTGCTAATAGAACTTCCGAATTGCCACAGGAAAAAATACCTAACAATTCACAATTGGGACTATCTAACTCCCTTTGGTAGGTTTCCCAACTCCATAGTCCTCCAAAACAAATTTTATCTAAAGCCACTATCTCGTCGATATTTTTTATTGTCAGTGGTTTTAATTTGAGATTTAATGTATTCACACTTATTGGCTCGGGTACAACCCCTTTGTAAACTGGGAATCGGGATCAATTATCAAGAAGGACAGGAAAAGGATGGGGAATAGGTAAAGAGGAAACAGGTAAAAGTTAAATATAAATATTTTTCTACCTTGGAGGAAGACACTCTCTGAGCGTCTACACTCCACAATCCTTCAACTCCTGTGCTTCCCTAACTTCTTCCATATGCCCGTCACTTTAACAAGGACAAACCTTATATAATTATGGTATCGACTAATCCCCCTGGAACTCAATATTCTGGCACTAAGTATTTACCAGCAAGTAACGATCCGCAGATTTCCCCAAATCAGCAGCTATTGCCATTAACAGCCAAAGTTAATAGTCAAGATTGTTTAGAAATTGGTGGTTGTGATGTGACAACCCTGATTAAACAATTTGGTTCACCTTTATATATTTTGGATGAAACCACCCTGAGAACAGCTTGTCGTCAATACCGAGATACCTTCCAGCGTTATTATGAAGGCGAGTCCCAAGTACTTTACGCATCTAAAGCATGGAGCTGTTTAACTGTCTGCGCGATTGCAGCATCTGAAGGCTTGGGAATTGATGTAGTATCTGCCGGGGAACTCTACACCGCCCTCACAGCAGGGGTTAAACCAGACCTAATTTATTTCCATGGTAATAACAAGTCCCTGGCGGAATTAGTTTTTGCCCTAGAAGCTAGTTGCAACATTGTTGTCGATAACTGGCATGAATTAAAAACCTTAGTGGCACTAGCTACGGAGAAATCTCTCAGTAGCGTGCCGGTTATGCTGCGGCTAACACCAGGTATTGAATGCCACACCCACGAATATATTCGCACAGGACACTTAGATAGTAAATTCGGCTTCGATCCCAACGATTTAGACGAGCTATTTGCCTTTGTCACCAAACAGACAGTACTCAACTGTATTGGCGTACACGCTCATATTGGCTCCCAAATATTTGAACGCCAGCCTCACAGGGATTTAGCAGGAGTGATGGTGCAATGGTTAAACAAAGCCAAAGAATATGATTTATCCATTAACCAACTGAATGTTGGTGGTGGTTTGGGAATTAAATATACCGAATCCGATGATCCCCCAAGCATTGAAGAGTGGGGTCAACCAATTTGCGAAGTAGTACAAGAAGCTTGTAAAGCAGCAAATTTACCCTTACCTAAGCTATTATGTGAACCAGGGCGATCGCTAATTGCCACGGCTTGCGTAACAGCTTATACAATTGGTTCTTCCAAAGTAGTGCCAGATATCCGGACTTACGTAGCCGTAGATGGGGGAATGTCTGATAATCCCCGTCCCATTACCTACCAATCTCTATATGTCTCAGTTGTTGCCAATCGTATGTCAGCAACTGCTACAGAAACAGTGGCTATTGCTGGTAAACACTGTGAATCTGGGGATATCCTGATCAAACACGCTCATTTACCCCAGACGGAACCAGGACATATTTTAGTAGTCATGGGAACTGGTGCATACAATTACAGTATGGCATCCAACTATAATCGTGTGCCTCGACCAGCAGCAGTTATAGTGGCAAATGGCGAAGCAAATCTGATTTTGCAACGGGAAACCTTGCAAGACTTGATTGAAAAAGATTGCCTACCAGAAAGACTCAAAAGTTAGTATAGTCGTTGGTTATTAGCAATTGCTAATAACCAACGACTCACCAACTCATAACCAAAGTAATAAAGGCGAAAGCGTAAATCCAGATGTCATGGGGAATTGGTGGAAGCAATGGCTGATAACCTTGATGGGGTCGCAGTCCTTGCTGCTGAAGGCTCTGGATATTGTATTGGTAATGGCGCTCACCTATATCATGTTAATTGTGATTAATGAGCGCCGGACGTTGTGGATGGTACGGGGATTCATTCTCTTGATGTTAGGCTCCGCACTCAGTGAGCAGTGGAAACTCGATCTACTCAAGTTTGTCCTTGATAAGTTAGTAGTTGGCTCGGCTGTTGCCATGGCAGTGGCTTTACAGTCCGAGTTTCGTAGGTTTTTGGAACAACTAGGACGAGGTGAATTTCGACAGCTATTTCAACCATCTCGCCTCGTAATTCCCAAGTCCAACAATGTGATTGATGAAATTGTAGACGCAGTTAAGGAGCTTTCTAAAAATCGTATCGGAGCTTTATTGATTATTGAAACATCCGGTACGGTAGATGAGAGAGATTTCTCCGTACCTGGTGTAAAATTAAATGCCGAAGTCTCTAAGGAGCTAATCCAAACAATTTTTCAACCAAAAACACTATTGCACGATGGAGCAACATTAATACGTGGGTCACGAATAGTAGCATCGGGTATAATTTTACCGCTATCAGGGCGCACTGCCTCACGTCAACTAGGTACACGCCATCGAGCTGCTATGGGAATCACTGAGCGAGTCGAAAATTGCATTTGTGTAGTTGTATCAGAAGAAACAGGTTCTATTTCTCTAGCAGAAAGGGGAAACCTAAATAGACCACTGACAATTATGAAGCTGAAAGAGTCTTTAGAAGCTCGCTTTGCTCCTAGTGTAGATCGGGAAGCTGTCGCACCTGGTTTATTCAGTTTAGGTCGTCAAATTCGTAGTCAGGTTCTAGCATTGTTATCACGTTTACTCGGTTTACCATCGACCGCTCCGCGAGATAAAAAATGACAGTACAACAAACACAGTTACAATATTTACCCTCCGATTTGAAGAAAGAATTGCTACCCAAGCACGTAGCAGTAATTATGGATGGCAATGGTCGATGGGCAAAACGCCAAGGACTACCCCGAATTATGGGTCATAAAAGGGGAGTAGATGCCTTGAAAGATTTGCTTCGCTGTTGCAAAGACTGGGGAATTGAGGCATTAACAGCCTATGCCTTTTCCACGGAAAATTGGGGTAGACCCAGAGAAGAAGTAGAGTTTTT
>CBZS010000603.1 GCA_000613065.1 Richelia intracellularis
AACACAAAGTCTTATGCTAGAGTGAGAAACTAATGTAATCTGTAGCATCACTGATACAATTAAAATTATAGCAATATAATTATTGGTTAGCTTTACAATACTGATAATAACTATCCCGAAATATAAAGTCAATAAAACATTTAAATATTGAGGATAATAACTAAATATTAAATAGTAAATATATGAATATATCGGTTGAAAAATAATAGCCAAGAATATTAGTCGAATGACATATTCTGTTATATCTCATGTGTATTTTTATCCCAGGATTGCTAGCCAGGCAAACAAAGGAAAACTTAAACTTCCAATACCCACCATAAGAGGATGTTTTAAAAGTCGAAGTGAGTTAAAAATCATGCAAGTCGCCTGACCATGATACGTATCATTGCAATATAAATTAAAGTCTCAGAAGTTTCAGGTAGCCTTCCATAGTCCTTACTTAATCTTCTACACCAATTGAGCGACCCGAAAGTTCGTTGTACAACCCAAGGTTTTGGTAAAAGGGTAAAACCCTTCTTTTCTAAGGGTCTGAGAACCACTTCCACAATTCAACGAAAAACATCAATTATCCAGTGGGCAAAATCTTCTCCCCGATATTCTCCATCCATCCAGATAGATAGTGTGCAGTCTTTTAACTTTATCTTTCATCTGATAAACCTACTAGAACGTGCACGTTTAGTTTAGCCCCTGCACGTTCTGGCATACTTGCAGAAGTAACCAAGACTCGCAAAACTAGCCCTAACAAGTCAACCGTAATAAATCCCTTACGTCCATGTATTTGTTTTCCTGGGTCGAAACCAAGACCCGTACAAATCATGGTTGCGGTTTCAACTGATTGGCTATCAAAGGCTGCTTGCCATGGACTTGGTTCTCGACTGGCTGCTACCCGAACCCATTGACATAGTTTGTCATGAACCTGAAGCCAAGTACGGTCTTTGCCCCATCTTCTGAAATAGCCATAGACTGTAGACCAAGGTGGTAAATCTCCTGGTAATGCCCGCCATGTACATCCTTGACACAGTACGTATCAAATCGCGTTTACTACTGGGTACATACATGTTGTTGTACGTAGACGACCACCTGCTTTTGCCTCTGGAAACAGCTGTGGGATTAACTCCCACTGTTCCCACGTTAAATTGCTAGGATAATTATTAGTCATTTGATCATGGGGTGCTGTTTTCTATAATTCTGAGCATATGCCTTGTGAGCTTTTTTATGATACTTCCCACCTTTTAAAACATCCTCTAATAGTTGCATTGGGGAAAAATAGCGGCCCAGTATGACCGATTATTATAAAAGTTAAGGCAAGAATTTTTAGTTCAAATGCAGTAATTCAATTTACCTTTAGATTACTGTAATAATCAGTAAATTATTTGCTATTTATAACACGAACAATATACCAATTTTGTATGAATAAAATCATACTTTACCTTTTCTTGATTTCACTTTCAATGTAGGTAAAAATTGCCATTTGTATATGAGAACCTAGCTGTAGATATTCATCACCCACAGATTAAAAGTCCACATGATAATGAAATTTATTTCCTATTCCTTTTGCCTAAGATTGAAACTCGTTCCTTGTCCATTCAAAGCGATGATCTTGATGGCGTAGTTTACCAGGAGAAAGGTTAGTAAATTTGACGTTGTACTCAATATTGGGGGTAGTCACAATTATGGTTTTGGGTTGAGTAAACTCAAATAATACCCTCGCAAAAACTGATAATCTCGGCAACTCAAGGTGCTCTATAACCTCAATCACTGTAGCTGCATCATATCCAGTCAGACGCTTATCTTTGTAAGTAAGTGAGCCTTGAAGAAATTGTACAGTATGAGATGAGGGCAAACGATCTAATCTGGCATCAGCTATTTCCAAAGCTTGATAGGAAACATCAACACCAGTAATTGTTTGAAAATAAGTGTTCCTCGCTAATTTTTGTTACAAATGACCTTGACCACAGCCCAAATCAACTATTTTCTTGGCACCCTTGCTTTTCAAAGCTGTGACTACCGCATCCAAACGTTGCTGATTTAAGCTTAAAGGTTTTTCTATAGCTGCTTCCGCTTCAGCTTGCTGTTCTGCCGTGCGATCGCAATATGCTTCATCTTCTTCTAACATTTGAGCCAGGGCAATACGAGTTAGCCTTTGTTGTCTTTTGATATACCGTCGGATAATTTGTTTTTGGGCTGGATGTTAACTTAACCAAGCTTCCCCATGGCGTAATAATTTATTAATTTCTTCTTCTCCAACGAAGTAATGTTTATCATCATCTAGTACTGGTATAAGTACATAGAGATGCCTGAGAAGTTGGGAAAGGGTAATGTTATTTTCTAAGTGAACTGTGTAATAAGGGCTTTTTCCCCAATCAGGAAATTTCTCATCTAATATATGATCTTGGACAGTGATAGAATAGCCCAATGGTTCCAATAATTGTTTTAAGAAAACCTCACCACCACGGCATCGTAATACAGATATTTTAGCGGTGAGAGGCATAGGGGTTTGTGCTAATTCTGGTAATTCTTTACATCGATCATTTAAAGCCTTACCTAGAAATTGAGCCTTCGCAACACTTAAAAATGAGGATGCAACATAAGGGCGATCATTCACATATTGACTTATTTTACTGGCTCTTCTCCTCACTAATTTTATTGGGTCAATATCTAATAAGAATGCGGCTGTACATTTATTTGTACTGGCTTCTGGATAAAATATATGTGCTGTTCCAAAGGATAGGGGAAAAGTCTGACAAGGAGCAAAATGCTTATGTAACAGGAAACCGAGGTCTGTTGCAGGTTGGTAGGTTGTGGTAATCGTTAGTAGCATTCACTTTCAAAAAGGTGAATATGACAAGTAGCAGTAAATACGACCTT
>CBZS010000604.1 GCA_000613065.1 Richelia intracellularis
CTTTTTCGCCAGGGTTTAGATTTTTTGCGTCGTGCCTTATTTGATTTAGATGCTCAACCTCAACTATTTCGCCAGTCTCTGAATTTTTTGTCCTGTACTTAGGTGCCTGCACACTCTCCCTCTATTTCATCTTGACTGTGTTTATCAAACTTTGCTTGTAACAACCGTCTCAATAGTTTGTATCCATTCTGAAGTAACTTACTCTCGATCTGGGAGTGTTCTAACCCACAAATGCTGTCTGAGTCTAAACAACTAACTATCTCTTCAAATAGTTAGTTGGTTGTGACCAAAACATA
>CBZS010000605.1 GCA_000613065.1 Richelia intracellularis
TGACGAATAAAACCTTACTCCACATCGATACTGATGTGGTTTTTATAACCAAAGTAATTCTGACCATTCTTTTTTGTCCAGGGAGCATCGGTATCCTTCTGGGACAAGGGATGAGGCTTTTGCTGCCAACTTTCGGGAATTTATCCTTGGGCAAGTTTTTGCTTCTCTTCCTTATCCTTAGTATTATCCTGCTTGGGAGCTGGCATCAGTGTGGCATCTACTATTTTATTTGACCCCCCTTAGCTTGTTAGCCTTGGTCTCTCAGGTCGCGATCAAATTAATTGCTCAAACAGTTCTTCAATAAGACCGTGCTGCTTCAACTGCTGCCGAAAGAACCAAACTGTAGTTGCATCTGGTACTGGTTCTGCTAGCCCCAAGCCCAAAAATATCATGAACGATAGTCGGTCATTGACCTGGTACTCCAGTTCTTCATCACTGATGTTGTACAGTTGTTGCAGCACAAGCATTTTGAACATCACTATTGCATCTATGGGCTTTCGCCCAGCATTATTTTTTCTGGGCTTGTCATGCACTTGTTCTAAAATTGGACGAAATTATGACCACGGCACCGTCTCGTCTAACTTCATCAACAGGGTGTTCTTGCTTTCTAACTTCTGGTCTCGCTGTTCAAGTTCCCCGACTTTTTTTGCTTCCATGGCGATTCAACCCCAGCTTCTGCTCTCCCTATACTCTCATCTCGCGAGCTACTTGCTCAATTTTTCGAGGTGCCCAGTATTCTGATGCAAAATATTCAGAATACGAATGAAATCACGGACAATTTCACCAGGAGTTAACAATGCATCTGCACCCAAGCGTTCGACAATTACCTTGACAAATTGCTGCAAATTATTATGACTTAATTTCTGGGAATAACCAAAATTCAGGGCATGGATTTGGGTTATATTCTGCAAAAGTTTGAGACTTTCTGCTTCTGTGAGTGGTTGTAGACGGATTACTGGTCCTAAATATTCCTGTACCCCTGCTTGGGTGGCAAAAGGACTCTCTTTTGTTCTTCTGCGCCATGCTCCATCAGGAAATAATCCCCGATTCGGATCTTCTCAAAATTTAGTAGTTCCACCGAGAACAAATCCTAGATTCTCTGCTTTACATTGCATCGTGTCATCGAAAATTCCGAGGAGTCGATTGTAATTTTTTTCTCTAGTTACCGTTGTTGGTATTTGATATAAATTAACGGCTTCATCCATTAACACCACTAGTCCCTTATAGCCTATCTCTGCCACAAACTTTGTCACAATACGGATGTAGTCATACCAGGTATCATCATCAATAATTACCCTCAACCCCAAGGCATTTATGGCTTCTGTTTTTGAGCTAAATTCCCCTCGGAAGCACCGCATTGCTGTACTTTGCATATCCTCGTCATCCAAGCGATAGCCACGTCAATAAGCAATAATTACATTGCCAAAATCAAAGCCATGGACTAATTCTTCAATGTACTGAACAACTTCCCTAATTTTAGCTTCTACGCGATCGTCAAATCCTTCATCATTAGGACGCATACCTGTGTTCTTTACAACTTCTTGTTGAATTTTATTAATCCATCCTTCCAAAATTGCAATCAGAGCACTCACTACCATCAGGACGGGTTTTAGTCGCCAGACAACTCATTAACTCTCTGTAGGTAGCCAAGGCCTCATTATTACTTCCAGCTAATCGTCTTTGGGAAGATAAGTCTACGTCCGCGACTACAAAACCTTGTTCCATAGCTTGGTTCCGTAGTAGATGGAGGATAAAACTTTTACCCGAACCCTAATTAACAATAATGAAGCGAAATGCAGCTATGCCCTCAGCAATATCATTCAAATTTTGTAATAGGCTATTTAGCTCTTTTTCCCTACCTACTGCAATCTGTTCCAAACCAGTTATAGGCACTACTCCTGCAGCCAGAGAATTAATTAAAGAGGTACAGACTTTTTTAGTTATTTTGAGCTTTGCCATTTACTTCACCTCATTTGTTGTTAATATGCTGAGGTTCCTAGCTATAAAGAATAGACGAATTCAACCTGGCAATTATAATAATATTATATGCTGTAATTTAGCATCTAGTTGGAGGAAGAACCTTTGTTATTTAAAATATCGTAGACATTTATCAAATTACTGACATTGTTTTGATATTCTGGAGGTATTGTTGGTGATTCTGATTCAAATTCAATAATTAATTCACCAAAGATTGTATTAGATTTTTCATTAATAGAGTCTATTAATAAGCTAGGCATTGTAATTTTGTCTTCCGCAATTTTTTTGATGGTTTTATTTACATTATCCTGTTTTAATATGACTTTCAATACTTCTACCTCATGGGATAGTAACTTTTGTAAAAGTTGATTCCATGAGGTAGATAATTCATCCTCTGTTTCTGTGCTATCTATATCTTCGATTAAGTCAGCAAAAGGGAATAATTCTGTTTCTACATTTATTGGTTTATTGGCTTGATAATTGGTAGGAACTTGAGCAATGTTATCAAATTGTTGTAAGAGCTCCAAAACTTGATTTTGTAATTGGTCTCTTTCTGTTTGTAAGATAGTAATTTTCTCTTGCAGTTGATTAACTTCTGTTTTCTGTTGAGTAATTGTATCCTCTAAAGTTGTGAAACTTGTTTCTAATATATTTTTTTCGTCGGTTTTTATTATCCCTAAGCATTCACTTTTATTATTTTCTTGTAATTCTAACTTTTGTAATTGTACCCTCATTTCATACAGCTTCTCTTCTAATTGCGGTCTGAGCCTTTCAAGGAGGGTTAGGTTACTTTCTAAATCTTGCTGTTGTT
>CBZS010000606.1 GCA_000613065.1 Richelia intracellularis
AGAAATATTATTTAAAATAGAAATACCTTCCATCAATTAATTTACAGGGAAAAGGTAAATGGCATTAATTGCGGTTGTTGATTATGATATGGGAAATTTACACTCAGTCTGCAAAGGGTTGGAAAAGGCTGGAGCAACTCCAAAAGTAACCTCTTCTACTCAAGATTTAGAAGTAGCAGATGCTATTGTTTTGCCAGGAGTAGGAGCTTTTGATCCCGCAGTCAAACACCTACGAGAACGGGGCTTAGAAGAACCAATAAAAGCTGTGATTGCTTCCGGTAAACCATTTTTAGGAATTTGTTTAGGACTACAGATTTTATTTGAATCTAGCGAGGAAGGTAAGGAAGCTGGACTAGGAATTATAGCTGGAAAGGTAAGACGTTTTCGTCCCGAAGCCGATTTAACTATTCCCCATATGGGTTGGAATCAGTTGGAATTAACTCAACCAAAATGTCTTTTATGGGAATATTTATCTGTCCAACCTTGGGTATATTTTGTACATTCTTATTATGTTGATCCCACTAATCCTGAAATCCGTGCTGCTACTGTTACCCATGGTAGTCAAACAGTAACATCTGCAATTGCGAAAGATAAGCTTATGGCTGTACAATTCCACCCAGAGAAGTCTGCCAATGTAGGACTACAAATTCTCTCTAACTTTGTTTCCCAAGTGCGCGAAGAAATAGCTGCCTAAAAGCAATTTTATATATTTTCCACCTATTACCCATGCTGTATAAAACATTTTCCAGGGTAGATAATTTCCTACCCGCAAATTTGCCATCTTTATTATTATGTCTGGCGTTGCTGAATCAGGGGATGATTTGACTAAATTGCCAACGATTGCTCAATTGTTTCAAACGCTAATTCATCCCGTAGTTATGCAACGCCCTATGTCTTTGAGAATTTATGGTCATCGTCAGCTAAAAACTTTACCAGGGAACGATACAAGACCAACTAGTTCGCGAGTGAGAGCAGCAATATTTAATATTTGGCAGGGTTCAATTACCAATTGTCGGTGGCTAGATGTATGCACAGGAATTGGTGCAATGGGTGCAGAGGCTTTGTGTAGAGGAGCCAAGCAAGTAATAGGTATAGAAAAATCCCCACGGGCTTGTAACGTGATTCAGCAAAATTGGCAAAAAGTCGCTGACTATCAACAGCAGTGGCAAGTTATTCGGGGTGACATTTTACAAAAATTAACACAATTGGAAGGGCAACAGTTCGATCGCATTTACTTCGATCCGCCCTATGCCAGTGGATTATATCAGCCAGTGCTAGAAGCGATAGCTCACTATCAATTATTAGAGACCCAGGGGGAAATCGCCGTGGAACATACTTCTCAGGGTTGGGTAGCACCTGCGGTCGCAAATTGGGAAATCTGCCGTGAGAAGGTTTATGGTAGCACCGGCATTACTTTTTATAGATATGGGGAAAGCTAACAAATCGAGTCAAAAATTTGTTGTGGGGTGAGGTTTAATTCAGCAAAAGTAGGAGATGTAATCATATCGTTATCAAAGGCTTGGTTATGCTTTGATCTCTGTATCCTTAGTTCAATGGGAGAAACAAGCTAGGAAGTAGGAAAACAAGGGAGAACAAGCTTCCCTCACTCCTCCCGTACTTTCCCCCTTCCATCCTAAATTAGCCTCCTAACTCAGTAGGACGCTTATATTGTTGGTAAGCAGCGAAAAGTAACCCACCAAGGGTCACAGGTATCAATCCCAGGACAATACCACATAGCAGGGGTTCAACCATTTTTAGCTCCTTGTTGCAATTGTTAAATAAACATTCCTGTCTCTCATCTTACCAAATAGGGGTGGGGGAAGAGGCACAGGTTATCCTTCAGTTATGCACTGAAACTCGAAGAAAGCATAATAAGTATAGTGTTTTGAGTTCCTAACGAGTATAATTACTTAGATTGTTTAACATAAAATATAGTCTTAATCTTCTCATCTGTGAGGATGAATATTTCATTTATGCTTGCAGACATAATCAAGAAATTTTAAGCTATCTGTATGAAATAAAAAATTGGCTTTGCATCAGTGCGGGATGAATTAGCGTTTGAAACCATTGAAAAATCGTTGAAAATTTAGTGAAATTATCCCCTGATTCAGCAATGCCAAAAAATTTGTACCTCTCAAATTAACATAAGTAAAACTTTTGGATAACCAACTCACCAAACCCGAAATTCTAATTCAACGAATTGCTTTGATTGTTGTAGCAATTGTGTTAGCAATTCTTGTAGGTGTTTTGGCTGTTCGCATAGTGAAGCATTCAGATCCCTACGTAAAGGAAGTTCTATCATTAGTTGGAGATTGGAAACAAGGAAATGCTATTTTTCAAATTAACTGCGCTGGTTGCCATGGTTGGCAAGCTAATGGGAGAGTGGGACCAAGTTTGCACGGTGTATCTAAGCATAAATCTCCCTACGGCTTAATTCATCAAGTCGTTAGTGGAGAAACTCCCCCTATGCCAAAATTTCAACCTAGCGCCCAGGAAATGGCTGATCTCCTCAGTTATTTGGAGAAACTTTAGAGAGAAGTCTTTTGTTGTATTTATGCTAAGACAGGCAACACTTTCACATAATTTCTACGAAATTTGTTTAATGAAAATTGGCGTTGCATAAGTGCGGAATGAATTAGGGTTTGAAACCATTGAGAAATTGTTGAAAATTTAGTGAAATCATTCCTTGATTCAGCAACGCCGGGCATTTTTCTCTCCGTGAAAAGTTTTTGCAGTCCCATTTAGCTAAAGTCATCTCGATTCAAACTGAAGCTGGTACAGATAGAAATATTGCCACTGTGCGTTTCCCAGAGATAAATGTGGAAAATGATATTTATAGCCTCTTAACGATGATTTTTGGTAAATACTGCATGGCTGTCACGGGGAAGGTTGTGCCTGTACCTGTACCAGAAAATTCTGGTCTCCGTCCCTGTTTAAGAATTACGGGAATTAGAGAAAAGTTGGGGGTATTCAAGGGTCCTTTAGTGATGACAATTTTTAAACCTGCATTGGGACTTTTTGCACAGGACCACTCAGATATTTTGCGAGCGGTGGCAGGGGCAGGACTAGATCTTATTAAAGATGATGAGATCAGATTATGGGAAATTTGGATCTTGCTCCCACGCTGGAAAGATAAAAAGCCTGTCGCAGGGTACTGGATGAGGTGAAGCAAGAAACGGGAAAGACGGTTTTATATGCGGTGAATGTGACGGGTGCAGCAGATAAGTTAATTGCAAAAGCTCGTTTATTTATTTTCTGTCACTTTCCGGCTTTTATGAATAAAAGAAAACTCTGAAAGTAAAGTGGGGCAATGGATATAGTATTATAAATACTGAAACATTTATCAAGAGATGCTCACCCAACAATTGGCATCATAGATGAATATTGTGCAGAGTATAAGGACTTATTTAAGGAAGTAAGAAATTATGAGTGTTTCAAATATTTACACTTAGGAATAATATCAACGATAAAAAGGAAATCATTACCAAAGATAGGGAAGGTAGTAAGTATAAACTCAGCCCAGTCATTACATCATTTCCTAGCTAATTCAGATTGGTCACTAAATGAATTAAAACAACGAAGATTAAATTAGGTGATTTTTGAAAAATAAATTACCAGCTAAAGCGGTTGAATCAAGATATGCGATTTGAGCAACAGTGAATTTAGCTGTAATCTAGACTCGACTTTTTTCATAGCTTTCTTTGTTAGAGAAATCCCTTTTTGGGAAACAGTTTTACTTAAACTCAAGATAGGATATAAGCCTTTCTAAGTCATACTCGAAGCCCAGGAAACCATGACTTCAACATCAACAAGCTTCGCTCGCCCTATTCCAATGCTGGTCAAGAATACCCCAACAACCCTCTATGGGATTGTATTGACTATGGTAAGGAGCATAGTAAAGCAATTGAATTGGTATATTTAGGAGCTGAACAAACTCAACCATCCTTTTTTTTTATTGAGTTCTTACTCCACTACTTTCCGGACCATTATCAACTTTAATTTGTATCAGTTCGTTATCCTGCTTTTGTTCTGGAGTCATTGTTTTCCACCATTGAATTAGAGTATCAACAATAAAATCCCTGGTTTTATAAGAAGAACTACCAAAGTTAATATACAATAATTGCCCACTATCTTCATCAAGAATCCCACAGAGAGTATATTTTTCTGTGGATCCCATATGATGCTCCTCAGGTTGATTGTCTCCTCTGGTTTTTCCACCACGAGAATAACCCCCGATATTAACGGTAGCTTTCCATGCAATCCATGCTTAGTGGTTTGACTTTGAGGCTTGTTTGTTGATTGCGGCTCAAATTCTTTGATGTTGTTGAAGATATCATCCGTTTGTGCAA
>CBZS010000607.1 GCA_000613065.1 Richelia intracellularis
GATTAATTCGTAAACTCAAAAAGCGGCAAAAGAATAGATAAAAATATTCTCTAATTCCCCATTAACTCCTTCAACATAAAGTGGTAAATAAACGGTGAAATTAGACCCCAATCCTACTTGACTTTCTACCGTAATATCACCATTCATCATATGACAAAATCACGGCTAATGGCT
>CBZS010000608.1 GCA_000613065.1 Richelia intracellularis
CCCTTTTACCAAAACCTTGGATTGTAGAACCAACTTTCGGGTGGCTCAATTCGTGTAGAAGATTAAGTAAGGACTATGAAAGGCTACCTCAAACGTCTGAGACTTTAATTTATATTGCAATGATACGTATCATGGTCAGGCGACTTGCATGATTTGTAACTCACTTCGACTTTAAAAACATCCTCTTAGTTTCCTCCGTAAAGAAGCCCTGGTTGAACGACGACGTAATGACGCTCTTCTAGTTCTGCGACGGCGGGAAACTCTTCTTAGTCGCCTCCGTAAAGATGCTCTGGTTGAACGACGACGCGAAGAATTATTCCTTGAAAAGATAGATACTCTTAATTGACGAGGTCCTAATGCAATTAAAACCGCATTTTTGTCTACAGCAATCGCTGAATTGGTATTAACCTCCATCGGGCTAACCATTGCCGGAACAGGAGGTAAAGCATGCATTAATAGTGGTATCAATTGGCAAAGAGTCCTTACTTAATTTTTGTTACACTTGCTTCTCTTTTGCCAGAATACCGTTATAAATACTTATAAAGATAGTTATTATTATTTTCATTAATAAATTATAAATTCATAGTAAATACGGATATTTTTTGCTGTTTACAAAATAAATATATGTCCATACAAAAGAAAATATTATAAAGTATTCTAAAGATAAACATAGCTTCCCCAAGGATAAACTACCCAAAATCCATAAAAACTCTGTAAATATCTATCAAAATCTGTAGTATTGAGACAAAAATAGAAGCCAAATATAGTTTTAAAAATACGTATATCAGTTAACTAAAATATGGAAAAAATGTATATAAAAATATATATTTACCTGTTATTACACTGTTTTTTGCATTATAATTATAATATTATATTAATAACATCAAAAAATATGATTTTTTAAGAAATCTAATAATTCTTGCAGTAATTATACAGTTTTAATTATTGTTTATCTATTCCTTTCATCATAGATAGAATAAAAAATCACATTCCCCTATCTTGCTTTTGAATCAAGTAAAGTTGTTGATGTTGGTGATATTTTTTTGCAGCCATACCCATGCCTAGAAAGCTCCAAAACACTACCCCGGCAAGGGAAATCATTAAACTGCTAAAAATTAATTGAAAGACAATTGCCACACTAATAGAGCGGGAAGCACTTGCAAAGGAATCACTACGTCCTTCCTTACCTTGAAATAATTCATACATTATCAATAAAATTGAACCAAGGTAAGGAATAGCACCAAACCACCCCAAAGCAAAAAATGTATCGAGAATGCCACTATCTAAGACAATCTGAATTAACTTCCCATCCCTGTCAATTGTCCAAGTACCACCAATCCCATTCCCGAATACTTTCGATAAAGCTATGTTGAGATTTTTTTCGTAATTATCAGAGCGATCGCTAAAGCTTTGGTCTTGTTCTATATTAGTGAAAGTTTGAAAGCGATCGCTAATTACCTCGGAAAATGGTTCAACATTGGTTAAGGGAACCACACACAATGCAATTGTTAAAATAGTTCCTATCAACCGCATTTGTAGTTTGGGTTTGAGGTTCGTTAACAAACAAATCACCCCCACGAGCCAGCCTCCCCAAGCAGCACGCGCCATACTCAGCAAAAATGCTAAATAACCCGCCACAGAGGCAAATAGTCGCAAAAAATGTTGACTGCTAAATAACAGTATTAATCCCGCCATCATTACC
>CBZS010000609.1 GCA_000613065.1 Richelia intracellularis
CAATAATGCAGGTCCTCCACTAATCCCACATTCCGCAGGTTAGTTAGCAAAGAAGATAATATTTACCACAGACAGCACCAAAAAACTGTAGAATCGAGCACCGCTGTTCACTGAGGTTGGAAATCTGTTTCAAAGAAGCGAAAGGTTAATAAATGAATTGACATGAAACATTGAAACACCCAATCTAAAGTAGGAGTGGAAGTTGCTTTACCTAACTGATTTTGAATTGTTTGGGAGCCTCGTTTTAGAGATTGGCGTAATGCCCTCTGACCTAGGCTGTAAACTAGCAAACACAAACCCATAACCATTGCCAAAGCCGCCACTCTTTTCCTTGAATTTAGAAACACAGTGGAAGTAAAAAACAATGGGTCTTTGAGAACCCGAAAACCACATTCTGTAGATTGTTGTGTCTTATATTCACGTAAAACATCTTCGTTGCTAAGTTTGTCGGCATCAAGAACATTGGTGGCAAGAATAAACCTGCCAGCCTGTTCTTTAGGAATGGTAATTGCAGTTCATTTGGGTATAATTTCGGCTTGAATATGGGAAATTAGGGTAGGTTGAGAATCCTTGCGAGGTCTACCACGTCCCCGGTCTTGGCCATATTCAATAACTTCAATATTTGCATGCAAGTTGATGAAATGGCAACTGACTCTCAAGTAATTTGCCTGCGTTGAATGGATCTTCGGCACATGCAAATTCCTGTTGACAAAAGTTTCGTAGTTTGGATTGTGCCTAGGTATATTTTTTGGTCAGACGTTTGTTTTTCCAGTTGTTTGAAGTCAGATTCTTTACGGGCTTCACTTTCTATCACTAGCCACCGTTGTCGGACACCACCAAAATCATTACAATAGGGGGCAATACGATATCTTGTGATTTTACTTGGTACAAATGCATCAATACTGTTCTTTTCTAATAGTTATTTTGCGGCAGTTAGGGTTCCAGTAACTCGAGATACCCATCTGAATGAGACTATCATCTGCAAATTGTCTTCAGTGTAAAGGGCTGCATCAGCAACAAATAAAGCATCAATTTGCCTTTGTTTTTGGAAATCTGCCATAAGTTTTCCAAACATGGTAGATTCGACTTCATTTCCATGTGCAACTCTTAAATATAAAGGAATATCTCCATCACCACTCCACATCAAGTCAAGGATAAATTGTTTCAAATCTGGTCGGTGGTCTCTAGAATAACCATATGTAATTGTAATTCATTCTGATTGTGCTGATCCTTCATCATCAGTACCTGTTCCATAATACCCATGTACATGAAATGAACTTGAATCCAAGTGGAAGCTGTCCATTTTCACTCCAAATCTATCTGCTGCTGATAGTACTACTGGGATAAAAATTTCCGTTAATCCTGCATCATATAGTTTGTCTAAGACTCTGCCCAAGGGTTCATCGTTCAAATGTTATGGTTGTATTCCCTCTCCCAATAAATGTTCCGTTCCAATCCCTTAAAAGAACTTTTCAAATAAATATAGTGATGCACTGATAAAGCCTAAGCCATTGAGAATCATTGCTTTGACCACTTGGCCTGGGCTAATTATTTCTTGGGGATGAGTTGCAAGCAGTTGCTTGAACAAATCAACTAAACTCATTTCATCAATAATCCCTGCCACTATGCCTAAGTGCTCGATATCTTGTACTTTGATTTGTGATTCTGAAAAACTCATACTTCAAAAATACAACATTTTGCGGTCGCACCTGTGGAATGTGGGCTAATAGCGATCGCTCCCACAATTAAACTCATAGCGGCTTGAAACCGGAGGATGGGGAAGGAGAAAAATTGAGTGTAATTTTCAGTTACAGCCATGCCAAACCATATTTCCACAGCAGTTCCCAGACTTCCTGGCACAAATACAATTGCCAGCACAAACTTGAGATAATGCCAAGCGAACGCTTGATTGTTGTAACCAAAGGTTTTTATCACAGCAATTTGATCCCGTTGGGTGCTAATTAGACGGGAAAGTAACATATTTAGGAAGAAAGTAGGTATACCCAGGAAGATAGTAGGGGCAATAGTAGCCGTTGCTTACAACTGGGTAATTTCTTCGGAAAGGAAGAGATTAGAAAGTTGGTCTTTGCAGGTATACGCACCAAAACCTCCATCTTTTTCCAGAAGCTGCTCCAGGGGAAAGATTACAGATGCTTCCACTGCATTGGGCATTAAAGTGAAGGTTATATCATTGAACGCCCCATCCAGGTTAAAAGCCGTGCCTAAAGCCTCCCTAACCATTCAAAAAATGCCAAACCTGGCGTTGCTGAATCAGGGGATGATTTCACTAAATTTTCAACGATTTATCAATGGTTTCAAACGCTAATTCATCCCTGTATTATGCAACGTCCCAAACCTTTGGTTATCTGGGAATATATCCCCCTTCCCCTGGATGGCATAGACATATTCCGGAGACATGGCAATACCAAGAATTCTTAACTTTTGCCACCGTCCATTAATTACTGCACCAATGGGATCGTTTAAATCTAAATTATTCGCCTTTGCAAATCCCTCATTTACCAATACTTCATTTGCCTTATTCCCTTAGATATAACGTCCCCGACGCAGATATATATCATTTAGGATGGGCATTTGTTGGAGAGGGATAGACACCAAAGGTCCAATTGCCGGTTCTTCCCGAACTGGAATATCCAAACTCACATCTGCTACCACCCGTCTCTGTACCTGCGCCACACCAGGAATAGCTTCTATTTCCATGCTTAAAGAGTCTGGATCCCGTTTTACTTGGGTAAATATCTCTGCCAAGTGATAGTGCTGGTAGTAAGTCGTCTAGGTAAGCTTCAGGGACTCATAGGGGCTTTGCATACAGACAAAACTCGCAATTCCGCAAGCTACCACCAATCTAATCGCAATTATTTGTCCGCGCCAGTGTTAAAACTCACGTAGAAGCTTATTGTCCAGAGCGGTCATGAAATTTTGGAT
Source organism: Richelia intracellularis (assembly GCA_000613065.1). GTDB lineage: Bacteria > Cyanobacteriota > Cyanobacteriia > Cyanobacteriales > Nostocaceae > Richelia > Richelia intracellularis_B. Next base: position 2,944 of record CBZS010000609.1, read on the forward strand.
TTCAAATTCAATTCATTGTAATAAATTACACATGTAACATAGTAAATCTATCTGGATAAATACCCAACTTATTGTGCTTATATCTCGTCGTTATCCTCCCGGCTATTTACTTTATTTCAAAGCCCAAGTATGCAATTTAGCTAATCCCAGCTTTTCGGTATCGGCAATTTTTGTTTCAGTAGTGGGAATAGTAATTTATCAGTATTGGAATCATCCGTATTTATCGGTTACTGGAAGGGTAAAAGAAGAAAATGTGAACCCTGCAGAAGAATCTTCTCTTTCTGATGCCGATAGGTCTCGCTGATATTCATAATTTGCCAGTTTTATTTAATGATGCAGCAAAAACTGGTGTATCATCTACAATTGCGATTCCTAACATTCAAATAAAAAAAGCAAATAATAACGATATAAATCAAAAATTAAATAATCAAGATAAAAGTCCTAAATTCACTTATCTTGCAATAAATTTTGCATCAAAGATGACCAATATAAAACTCATTTTTAAAACAAGCATAAATTTTATTAAATCGTAATATTTTACAAACAGTAAATAATAATAAACTATTAGGAATAAACACAGTAACCTTAGAGGATGTTTTAAAAATCGAAGTGAGTTAGAAATGATG
>CBZS010000610.1 GCA_000613065.1 Richelia intracellularis
TAGAGAAAGATTGGGTAGTGATACTAGATAGAACACAGTGTGAATTTGGCAATCAAATGCACAACGTTTTAATGTTGAGTATTGCCTATAAAGGAGTTGCGGTTCCATTATTGTGGACATTTCTAGCAAATCGCTCAAACCCACATTCCGCAGGTTAGTTAGCAAAGAAGATAATATTTACGACAGACAGCACCAAAAAACTGTAGAATCCAGCACCGCTGTTCACTGAGGTTGGAAATCTGTTTCAAAGAAGCCAACGTTAATAAATGAATTGACATG
>CBZS010000611.1 GCA_000613065.1 Richelia intracellularis
AATTCGTTATTGTATTGAGACTGAACTTAATTTAGTTGATGTTAGCTTTTTTCTCTGACTTAGAACCTTGGCAAATAGCGATCGCTATCAACACTATCCTTTTAGGTGTAGCGGTAATTGCGCGCAAAAAACTACTTACCCCTGCTGGACTTATCCATGCTTGGTTTTTAGGTGTACTCATTTGGACAACCCTAAACTGGCAAGGTTATGTAGTGGTAATGTTTTACTTCCTTGTGGGTTCTCTGGTGACGCGCATTGGTATGGAACAGAAAGAAGCAGCAGGTATTGCTGAAAAACGTTCTGGCTCCAGGGGACCAGAAAATGTCTGGGGTTCTGCCTTAATTGCGGCTGTATGTGCTTTGGGTATAGGTTTAATAAATTGGGGAGTAATTTCACCTCCTATATCTTCCATACCCATTATCCGTTACTTATTGCTATTAGGTTATGTAGCCAGTTTTAGTACAAAATTATCCGATACCTGTGCAAGTGAAGTAGGTAAAACCTACGGTAAGCGGACTTTCTTAATTACTACATTACAACCAGTAGAAAGGGGAACAGAAGGAGCCGTCAGCTTAGAAGGAACTTTAGCAGGAGGAGTAGCGTCTGGAATTATCTCTCTACTTGCCTGGGCAATCAACGTGATTGACTTCCAGGGAATAATTTGGTGCATTCTAGCAGCATTTATTGCAACCAATTTAGAAAGTGTCATTGGAGCAACCCTACAATCTCAGTATAAATGGCTAACTAATGAAGTAGTAAATGTATTAAATACATTGATTGGTGCGATTGCTTCTATTTTATTGGCTTGGCTGTGGATGATAATCCAGGTATAGGCATATTATTTAATGTCAATTCAAAGGATGTACCAATATATAAAAATCAAAGAGTTTTATCTAGGGAAAAGCGTCAACTAAGGGACTTCAAAATAAGTTAAATCTACCTTGCTCTTTAACTTGACTCAACTTTTGAACAGCGTTCGCAAATAACCTGGATATAAGGGAGTGGAGTTATCTTTGGATAAATCTACAGGCATTTGCAGGAATGCTAATCGATGAAAATGAGTTACCACACACCCGTAAATACAATCTAAAATCCAAAATCTAAATTCCAAAATTATCAGATCGCAAATACTGTCATTTAAAATACGATTTATTTTTAATTGTAGTCATATACTTTTTGAGCATTATGTGACCGACTTGCTTTATGAAAACTTCATCTGACTTGACAATATTAACAGTCGATCGGGATAGTATTTCTGTGGAAACAGCAGTCAATTACCTGCGAAATTCCGGTAAATTAGGTCAATTTATTGGTGATATTATTCGTCAATACATAATTGAGCAGGAAGTAGAAAACAGAACTGATGTTAATGTTAATCCAGTCATTACAGAACAGGCAATTATTGACTTCCGTCTACAAAATAAATTAACAGACCCACAAAAATTTCACGCATGGTTAGAAAAAAGTGGTACTACTTATGAAGGATTTCATGCATCAATTACTTTTGGTTTTAAACTAGAAAAATTAAAGGCATTAATTGTAAAGCCAAAACTGCAAGAATATTTTATTGAAAGAAAAATATTTCTAGATAGAGTGGTGATTTCCCGCATTATCGTTGATAACCAGGAATTAGCCCAGGAACTACACACTCAGATAGAAGAGGGAGCAAGTTTTGAATATCTGGCAAGAGAATATTCCATAACCGATGACCGTATGGTTAACGGTATGATGGGAGCAATTAGCCGAGGGAAGATGCCAGACGCACTGAGAGCAAAAGTAGATATTGCCAGTGCAGGAAATGTCATCGGACCAATAGAACTTGATGGTAAATATGGTTTATTTCGTATAGAACAATATCTGCCAGCATCCTTAGAAAATACTGAATTAAAGCAAGCACTACAAAACGAATTGTTTGAGAAATGGCTAGCAGGGAAAATTCAAAAACTGACGGTCAAACTGCAAATGGAATAAATGCAGGAGATGGAGAATCTTTAAAAATCAGGGTGTTGGCATCTCTTCCTTGGAGTGAACCACCACTATCTTGGTTAACTATTGAACAAAAATCTTTATTAAAAGATAATTTACAAATATTTAAGTACAGTTTAGGTGCGAAAATTTGGTCTACTACAGTTCAGGGATGCCAGTTTTTTATAGTATCTGGTTCCGTACGACTACGGGAAGAACCTCTCGGTAAGTCTTTGGTCAGATTGCAATCGGGTGATTGGTTTGGCAACCTAAATAGTTATCCCACAGATTGTAAAGCGATCGCAGCTAGTACTGAGGTAATATTAGTTTCTTGGGACACTGGTATCTGGTCAGGATTACTAACTCCACAGATTGAGAGCTTTTGGCAATCTCCAGTAAGGAGGGAAGAGTTGAAGGAAGTGGAAGGTTATTCCCCAGAGGCTTTACCTCTGCCCCCTGTTTCGACTCCTTTCGGCTGCGCTAACTCGAATACCCTCGACACAGCAGGAAAAGACGAATCACTCAGCAATCCCCTACATCCTACCTCCAACTCCGTAGATATTTCCTATCAGTCTCCATTTAGTTACCCTTTCATTGCTAGTTGGAATACTGGGGCTGCTTCCTTAACCATGGTGGCACAACAGTTAGATAACCCCGTCAAACTGGAATGGGTAAAGGGACAAATCCGGGGGCAAAGTCCCAAACAGATGGTGGAAATGGCAGAGAATATGGGATTTGTCTTGCGAAGATTGCAGATCACTTGGGAGGAATTGCGCCAATTATCCTTCCCTGTCATATTCCAGTGGGGGGACACTACTGCCCAAAGAGGTAATTGGGTGGTAGCCTATGGATTTACAGGCGATTGCTTAATTGTTGCGAATCCCCTAAATAGCGATCGCGCTGTGGAAAATTTACCTAAATCAGTGTTGGAAGCAGCTTGGGATGGCAAAGTTTGGCAGGTAGAACCCCTACAAAAGCAAGAGAAATTTAACCTCAGTTGGTTTCTGCCCGCAGTATGGCAGTATCGAAAATTACTAGGGGAAGTGTTATTAGCTTCCTTCACTTTGCAACTGTTGGGTTTAACTAGTCCCTTGATTACCCAAGTAGTGATTGATAAGGTGATGGTACAAGAGAGTTTGCCTACCTTAGATGTAATGGCGATCGCTCTTTTATTGGTGGCAATTTTTGAGGCGACTCTAGGAATTCTGCGCCTATTTATCTTTACCCACACAGCCCGTCGTCTGGATTTGAGTTTATCTTCCCAATTATTTCGCCATCTAATGCGTTTGCCCCTAGCTTACTTTGAAGCCCGACGTGTGGGGGATACGGTGGCGAGAGTGCAGGAATTAGAAAAAATTCGTCAATTTCTCACAGGTACTGCATTAACGGTAGTGTTGGATAGTGTCTTTGCCGTGGTTTACCTGGCATTGATGTTTTATTACAATATTTCCCTCACTTTTGTTGCCCTAGGCATATTACCATTATTTGCAGCCCTCACCTTAATCTCTACCCCCATTTTACGTAATTGGCTGAACGAAACCTTTAACCGCAGTGCAGACAGCCAATCCTTTTTAGTAGAGACCGTTACTGGCATTCATTCTGTCAAAGCCCATGCCGCCGAACCAGTAGCCCGCGATCGCTGGGAGGGTTTATTTGCTCGGTTTATCCGTACTGGGTTTAAAGCATCGACTACATCCAATATCAGTAGTAATATTGGTGATTTTCTTACCAATATTTCTACATTGTTAATTCTCTGGTTTGGGGCAAAACTAGTCATCGATAAGCAGTTAACGGTAGGGCAACTAGTAGCCTTTCAAATGCTTTCGGGAAGAGTCACCAGTCCCCTGTTACGATTAGTACAATTATGGCAAAATTTGCAACAGGTTTTACTTTCCGTAGAGCGAATTGGTGATATCCTCAATGTTGCCCCAGAAGCAGAAGCAGGAACAGGTCTAGTATTGCCAAGTCTTAGGGGAGAAGTAGTATTTGACCAAGTATTCTTTCGTTACCGTCCTCAAACAGAACCCGTATTAAGGGGTATTTCCTTCCACGTCACCCCAGGGCAATTTGTAGGAATTGTGGGACGTAGCGGTTCTGGCAAAAGTACCCTGTCAAAATTATTACAACGCCTATATCAAATCGAATCCGGCAGAATTTTAATTGATGGCTTTGATATTAAAAGTGCAGATTTAGCCTCCCTGCGGCAACAAATAGGGGTAGTTTTACAAGAAGACTTTTTATTCAACGGTTCCATATTAGATAACATCACCCTGGGTAATCCTGACATTAGTGCGGAGCAAGCGGTGGAAGCTGCTAGATTTGCTGTAGCCCATGATTTCATTAGTGAATTACCCCATGGCTATGAAACCAACGTCGGGGAAAGGGGAACAGCCCTTTCTGGTGGACAGAGACAACGGATCGCTTTAGCTCGGTTATTCCTCTCATCCACACCGATTTTAATCTTAGATGAAGCTACTAGTGCTTTAGATAGCGAAACCGAGCAGCAAGTATTACAGAATCTACAAGCCATTTCTAGGGGACGTACCGTCTTCTTAATTGCTCACCGGTTTGCACCCCTCAAACGTGCGGATAAAATCTTAGTCATGGAAAAAGGTATTCTGGCTGAAAGAGGTACTCATTTAGAGTTGTTATCTCAAAAAGGTTTGTATTGGTCTCTCTATCAAAGACAACAAGCCAATGTTTAATAAATACAGACAGAATGAGATAGCGATATGCAATTGAGGAGAATACTTTAATTAAAACTAAAACCGAGTTAGTTTTAACTACGGACATTACGCTTTTACCTGCTTCTGCGGCATCAATTAAAGCACGAGCATGATAACCAGGTGTTTCACTCAAACTACGTCCCAATAGTTGGGATAAAGCCTGTCTAATCTCCTCGCGCAACCTATCTGAATGTTTCAGGCTTTCCAAACTCACCATTGATGTCCCCGAGCCAAACACCTGCTTTTACCCCACAGTAGAAGCTGAGTCACACAAATCAGAACAATCTGCGAGGTAATTACTACCCAAAGCCCCCATTATCAATTGCAGTAAATAAACCGCTTCATTGGAAGAACGTCCGGAACTGTAAGCTGCAACCCTTTGCGCTGGTATTAAGCGCAGTCCAACTCAGGTAAGAGAATTTCTACTCAGAACAGGTTTGCGTTGCTTAAAAGTGGGGTATGTGCCGGGAAAGTCAGTAGATCCAGAAAAGATTGAAGAGGTAGAAAAATATAGAAAAGAAAAGCTATAACCATTACAGGAAGAAGCTATTAGCGGAAAGAAAGTAGTTTTTTTTGTTGACGCAGCCCACTTTGTACATCGAGCATACTTAGGATTTTTATGGTGTTTTACCAGAACATTTATCTGTTCACATTCCGATAGAAAACGATTTAATGTTTTAGGAGCAGTTAATGCAGTTACTAAAAGAACATTTGGCGTTGCATATTTGCGGGATGAATCAACCAAATACAGGTATTTCTCTATACTTAAAGTAATGAAGTAACAATCGAATAGAGCGCTGAAGCATATCTACGGATTTAGAGTAGCATAATGTTTTTCGATGTAGACGTGGGAGATAATGAAGTAAACGTGTGTTTTCCCCTTCTACTCTGGTCATATATGTTTTGCTAATAATATGGTCTCCTGGTTCAACAAAACTGGCGTAAACTTTCCATTCATCTGTGACATAAAAATAGCACTTCCAGAGGTAGACAATATCCCACAAAGGTTGAAAAGTTTCTGCACTATGGTCTCCCAGTTCCCAAGCTAAAATTCCTTGGCGGAAATGGTCTACTGCTGTCCACAACCAAATTTTGTTTTTTTTTAACCGACGAAAGTTTCTAATTCGTCCAGTTCTCCAACTTGTGGGATATCCTCTATTGATGGTGCATCTGGCAATTTTTCACCAACTTCTTTTACCCAACTAATTATAGTTGTGTGATGAACTCCTTTTTGGGGTTCAATAGCCCTAAATCCCGAGCCATTAACCTATGCTTTTAAGGATTCTTGTTTGATCTCATTTGAGTATCTTTTTGGTGGATTATAGATATCTATAAATTGGCGAACGCAATTTACACAAATGTGATTTTGTTTACCTCGACGTTTCCCATTTTTTCTAATCCTCGTAGACTTGCAGTATGGACAATGCACAGTAGAACACCTCAATTCATCCCTCTATTATGCAACGCCTACAAATGAAACTTATATTAATTCAGAAAGTCTGTGGCAGTTGTTATTTAAATTAGCTAATCTGGGGCTAAATAAACCAATTGTTATTGTACTTGATAATGCCAGAACTCAGAAGTGTAAATTAGTACAAAACTATGCAATATCAGTAGGTATACAACTATGTTATTTACCTTGCGATTCTCCACAATTAAATTTGATTGAAAGATTTTGTAAATTTATTAGAAATGAATGTTTATACTCTAATTACTATGCTAATTTTGCAGATTTTAAGGCAGCAATATATAACTGCATTGCTACCGCTAATACTGATAAGCAGAAGAAGTTAAACACCTTATTGACTCTCGAATTTCAGATATAAAAAAAAGTCCAATTTTGAGCCGTTTAAAATATAAAAAAACCTTCCTGCTGTCCCTCTGCTCACCAGGTACAGGATAAACAAAAACTTTTACGATTGAGAGTTTCCCATAATTTTAACTCTTGGGGAGATAAACTCTTTTCCATCCAATACTGAATTATGGGTAAACCACCCCTAGTTTAGGATTTTGGATATTGAATCATGGCAACATCACCGCTTCATTTTTACTCATTTATAGCAATTTTTTGAAAAGAAAATGGTAGTTTCCAGAGCAATGGTTTAAATTTCATGCCAATAGTTAAACCGAAAATGTGCAGCTCAAATTCTTTACCCTGAATATATTTAAATCCACCAAAAAATAGTAAGGCAAAATGGACTACTTGGTTATATCTTTGGATACCTAACTTCTGAGTATAGTCTTTACCAATTCCCAACGCACTAACTAAGTAATTCGTATTACCTTTGTTCAGTACCCACTGCACATATGTATTACTATTGGGACCAGGATAGTAGCGGTACAAAAAGTTATGTTCATATGTTTTGTGACTCTTTTCAATTATTTTTGCCAGTATATCTGCCGTTTCTCCTTGCCATTCTTTTTCTATCCAACTACCTCCGTTACCAACTCCAGACTCATAAGGCATTAAATTCTTGTGTAAATGTCCCCAACTTTCTTGACATCTACCTGCATATTGCCAAATTTCCCATCTCTGTATTTTGCTATCTCTGATAATTACAAACCAATAGTGTACGGCAATATATCCTATGATAGAAGGAAGTTTTGCCGCTCTTAGTTCAACAGTGGTTGTCATTTAAAAAATGCCCAATAATTTGTTACGATTAATAATACTAACACCATAGTTTGTGTTGTTAGTATCCATAACTTATTGAAGAAATTAGAGTTCTTTTTTGAAAGTTGATTTATCCAAGGATGACGATGGAAAATGAATCGCTAACCAAATGCAAGCAGGATTAATACTAGTAGCTTCAACACGATGCTTCTCATGGGATTTTAAAAATACATAATCCCCTGAGCATAAGTCTATTATTCGACCATCCGCATAGGACAATTGGGCGTTTCATTTGATCAAAATTACCCATTCATAATTTTCTTGTTCGTACCATTCTCCTGGAGGAGTAGTGTGTCCTGTAGATATTATTCTTTCAATTAGAATGTCTTGATTTGTGAGTAAAGTCTCAAATAGTTCATGTTGTGGAAGTTGGGAAGGTAACTGAAAAATATTTGTTTTCAAAATCATTAATTTTTTTGAAACTTTTTATTATATTTCCAAACTAGTTGCACCAAAAATATCAATCAATGCTTGTGAAAAAAAATAGCTTTCGCTATTACTAGTCTAGCGAGCATGATTATAATTGTTTAAAAATTGACTAATTTAATATCAACAATAATATTTAAGGAAATATTTTCTGGAATCTGAACCTTATGTTGCAGATATAAACGAGCTGGCTGAACTTCAAATTTTTGTTAATCACCAGTTATATCATGTCCGTTTAAATAACCGTCATTGCGACCGAAGGGAAGCAATCTCAAAGACTTTAGGATTGCGTGGTTTCACTTCGTTCCACTCGCAATGACATATTATGGGAATGTGCCGGACATCATATAAAATATTGTTAAATATTGAAATCCTTCAAAGCTAAACGAATTTGCTCCATCCGTCTGCGATTCACACCTAAATCAGATTCTCCTAACCGAGATGCAGAACGCAGATGAATTAGTTTTTCATCGTTGGGGAAATAAAACTCCACGTCATCCACGAATTTGAAGATACGACTTTTTGCCAGAGCATGAATGTAATTCTCTGTTTGTTCTACCACTGTTGTACGAGGAACAACGGCGAGGACTTTAAGTAAAGTTTTCTTTGCGCTCTCACGGTCTATACTATAGGTGATGGGATTGATAGAATGTTTTGCATCACCATTTTGACTGACAACGCAATTAGGGGATTGAGGACAAGGTGGAAGATGGCTGTCAGTGATTTCCAAATTTGCAGCCAGGACTGGGGTCGAAAATAATAAAAGACCTGTGAGTACGGAGGAAATGATGATAATTATATTTTTGCATTTTGGAAAAAATGACATTCTAAACTGACTCCTATAAATTATGTGTGTGGATTGAAACATTAAATTCGATACAGTACTTAATTCTAATTCATATTTTGATACAATTTTCTTGATGCTGGCAATCAACATACAGATGGAGGTAATAGATTTAAATCTGGGCAGAGTCTCGAAATACTAGACACATCAATGTTCTGCATTTACACGAGAATTAAAGAATATTGGAAAAGTAGTGATTGCTGATTTAAAGAATTCATGACTAAGAATCAAGTCAGTAAATGAAAATTATTGATTTAATATTTTACATTATTTGCTAAACATTACATTTATACACTTACTTCTTTAACCATTATTTAAATATAGTTTAAATAATAATTAAACGCATCATAACAATAAATAATGTGTATTTAATTTTTAATTGACGATGAAGTGCCTCAATCATTCTTCAATTACTCAATTAATATGGTATTTTCTGCCATTTTGAATCGAAACTTTAGAATTTCAGTGAGCGCAACAACTGTTGTTTTCTCTACGGCATTTGCATCCAGAGCTCAAGCTCAAATACAAACATTAAATGGTGCAGGAGCAACTTTTCCCAAGCCCTTATATCAAAAATACGCCAGTGAAATTAGAAAAAACCATCCAAGCATGAAAATCAACTACCAGGGTATTGGTAGTAGTGGTGGGATTAGAAACATCATTGCTGGTACCGTAGATTTCGGTGGTAGTGATGCAGCAATCACTGATGCAGAAATCGCTAAAGTTAACCGAGGTGTGATGCTTATACCAACTGCGGGTGGAGCAGTTTGTGTTGTTTATAATCTCCCTGGTGTTAGTAATCTGAAACTATCTCGCAAATCGTTCCACTTAGTAATTTTTTCTGGTCAAATTACTAAGTGGAACGATCTACAAATTAGAGCAGATAATCCTGGAGTGACTTTGCCAGGTTCAAGTATTAGAACAGTAGTACGTGCTGATGGCAGTGGTACTAGCTTTATTTTTACTAACCATTTAAGTAATATTAGTCCTTACTTTAAGGGCAGAATTGGTACCAGAAAAAAACCAAAGTGCTTACCTCAGAGTCTCAAGGGAAAAGGTAATCCAGGGGTAGCTGCCTTAGTTAAGCGTGCTTCCGGCTCTGTAGGCTATGCAGAATATGGCTATGCCAAAAGAAACAATTTGAAATGTGCCCAAGTTCAGAATTCATCTGGACAGTTTGTCGCTCCTTCTCTAGAGACAGGTAATGTTAGCTAAAGCAGCATTACCTGTCTCTAGTAATTATCGAATTTTCGTCGGAGATTCAAGTCAGGGGTATCCGATTGTCGGCTTGACTTGGATGATGGTTTACAAGAGATACTCTACTCCCGATAAAGCAGCAGCGGTGAAAAAGTTTGTAGAGTGGGTACTAACTAACGGTCAGACTTTCAATGCTTGACAGCATTAGACTCGTATTCCTGCTAGTGTTGCCAACGAAGTAATTGCAGATGTGAAAAAGAACGTGAAATAATTTTACGAATTTATTTGGGTGCGACTCTTTTGGTAGTAAGGAGGATGGATATCACTGGGGCTAGATGGAGCATGAGGGGTGCTGAGGCTGTTTTACCCCTGGGTTCTTTATACATCAGTGGCGATTGGCATGAGTATTGGCAGTTTCATCTACAACAATAACATAAACGCAATCACCTGACTTTTTACTCTAGTGGTATTGCTTTGCTCAAGCAAGTTCTCAAAGCAAAGCTCGTTGTTCTACTACCCCTCCACCTCTTCCAATACCTGTCTAAGATCCACTCCCCGTCTTACTAAAAGAGTCGCACCCAATTTATTTCTGTATTCACCTCCTTTTAGTGGGATAACTGCAAGTTATCCCTATTCTTCTTATTATCAAAGCTGATGTGTATTTATGGCAAATCCGTCGAGAAAAATACCTAGTTCAAATTTAGATATTGATATCACAACGACTAAGGGAATTAATTTCTTGATAGAAACAGGATTTAACTGGCTAGTATGTACCGTTGTTTTATTAAAGGTAGCTGTTTTCTTTTGGATGAGTTTGGTTATTTTTCAACAAGCTTACCCCGCGAGCGCTAAATTTTGACTGGGATTTTTTGGGAGTCAATAATGGGATGTTGAGGGGTAGATTTTTGGTGCTTTGCCCTACATTTCCGGCACCTTAGTTAGTAGCATTTTAGCTTTAACTTTAGCCATACCCGTGGGCTTATCTGTTGCTTTAGTAACTACAGAAGATTTCTTGCCTCAATGGGTGTGAACGCCTATTGCTGTGTTAGTAGAATTAATTGCGGCAATTACCAGTGTAATTATTGGTTTGTGGGGGATTTAGATACTCATTCCTTGGCTTACGCTACTCCAATAATGGCTATTTCAACACTTAAAAATAATACCATTCTTTAGTACTGAACCTTTTGGTCCAAGCATGTTAATTGCAGCAATAATCTTGGCAATTATGATTCTACCCACAATGGCTGCAATTAGTCGTGATGTTTTATTGGTAGTTCCTCAATAGTTAAGAACAGGTTCTATGGCTTTAGGTTCTACCCGTTGGGAACCTATTTTTAGAGTCTTGATTCCTGCTGGTGATTCGGGTATTTTGAGCGGGGCAATGCTGGCTTTGGGTAGAGCTTTAGGGGAGACTATGGCTGTGACGATGGTAATTGGTAATTCTTCAATTATTAGCATTTATTTACTAGATCCAGCTTATTCAATTCCAGTATTATTAGCCAATGAATTTGCTGAAGCTGATAGTAAGTTACATATTGGTTTCTTGACCTACTTAGGTTTAATTCTGTTTGGTTTAACTCTAGTAGTTAATATTGGTGCAGCACTAATTATGCAATTAATTAATCGCCAGCATAAAGTATAGTTGACAGCTCACCTTCACACTTCAATTAGTGTCTTTTGAATGGCAAAAAGTAATTATATCTAAAACATGAGCAAAAATGGCAAAGATAAAACGGCGTTGCATAAGTGCGGGATGAATTAGGGTTTGAAACCATTGATAAATCGTTGAAAATTTAGTGAAATCATCCCCTGATTCAGCAACCCCGGATTATCCTTAGAAGAACCTTTAGTTAGTGATTTAGTAAGTGCTAACTTAGCCAAACCTGGGTTTATTAATAGCGAGCGCATCTTTATCCAGTCTTTTGAAATTGCCAACTTAATTGATTTACAGCAAAATCTGCTTCCTGATGCTGCTTTAGAATATTTAGCCCTAGTCCAGTTATATGGAGATGTAGAAGACAACTTCATTAATGAAGGAGGTGGGGGTTTTTCTGTTCCCTATGACATTGTTACCAATTTCAGCGATCCTGATTTTACTGAAGAGGAAGCTCGCGCCATATATGGAGATTTAATTGATATTGTCCCAGATTTTGGTGCAGATATTAATGATGATGGTATCCCCGATACTACCTATAAGGAGTTAGCGACCCAAGAGGTATTTGAGTATCTTGGTAAAGCCTACGCTGAAGGTGTTGGTCCTTAGAAAAACAGCTTTGTGCTACGGGAATAAATTGATACTCCAGTAGATGCAAATGGTAATGGTGAAGCTGAAATCACGACCCAACTCACAGGGGAAATACGTCCTTATGTAGAATGGGCAGATAGTGCAGGAATGCAAATATATCCCTACACCCTACGTAATGAAGAGCGTTATTTAACCCTAAACCCAGATGGAACTTCCCAAACACCAGAGGAAGAAATTGACCAATTAATAGAGTTGGGTGTAGATGGATTCTTCACTGATTTTCCTGAAACTGGAAGTATAGTAGTTGACCAGGTGTTCCTGAATCAGGGGATGATTTCACTAAATTTTCAACGATTTATCAATGGTTTCAAACCCTAATTCATCCCGCACTTATGCAACGCCTCTCTTCAAATAGTTCTCGTGCTTGTGACCAAAACATACCTTGATTTTATGTAGATCCTTGCATAGGCTGTGGAACTGTTTCTGTTTTTTCTCTTTTTACAAGCCAATTCCATCAAGCACATTTTTGGCTGTCAATACTACTCTAGTTGACTTGTCATTTATTATTCTTATATCATAATCCGTACTACGAAAAGAGTCGCACCCAAATAAATTGCTTGTTCCTATTCTTACAAGCTTGGACGTATCTCGATTTTTGCCTATTTTGTCATTACTAACTAACAAGTCAGCACAAGCTGTTCTAACTAAATGGACATTAGATGACTGGGTATTACAATCAGGGAAAAGTAGGGAACTTTATCAGGGTTTACTTCTCCTATGGGTATAACCTTCTGATTGGGCATTGCAGCGCGTTCGATGAATTTTGCCCTTTCCATTAGCCCCAATTGTTGCAATACCCCACACACCTTACGAAAGTGTTTGCCTAGTTTAATAATGACTGCTGCGTCTGCTACTGCTAATCTGGATGCCAAACTATCAGCTGGGAGAATTGCCGATAACACCATAAATATATCATTGCGATAGGTCAAAGGTACACCTAATGCTGATGCACTCGCCATCACGGAGGAAACTCCCGGCACCACAGTTGTAGGAAATGTATCTACTAATCTTGTGTATAAATACATAAACGTCCCGAAGAAAAAGGGATCTCCCTCACACAACACCACCACATCTTTACCTTGATGCAAGTGGGCTGCAATTTTATCCGCCGCTTCATCATAGTAAGGTTGAGATGATTCTGCTAATTTAAAAGGTAATAAAATAGGTACTTCAATTTGATTACCCGTCAAATATGGCTCCACAATTGTCCTCGCCAGGGATTGTTGTCTTTCTGATATGGGATAGGCAATAACTGAAACAGATTTGAGTATCCGTAAGGCTTTGAGAGTCAACAATTCTGGATCTCCAGGACCAATTCCCAATCCATAGAGATGACCTATTTTATGTGACATTTATATCTCTTCTTCCTTTGCCAAGGCATTAACTGCGGCAGTTGCGATCGCGCTTCCTCCCCTACGACCATGTAATGTAAAAAATGGAACATTGTGGGTATTAGCTGCAAGGGCTGCTTTAGATTCGGCGGCACCCACAAAGCCCACAGGAAAACCCAAAATAACGGCTGGTTTGGGTATTCCTGTGTCTAACATCTCTAATAGACGAAACAAGGCTGTGGGAGCGTTACCAATTGCAATCACAGCTTGTTCTAGATGGGGTACCCATAAGTCTAGGGCTGCTGCTGTGCGAGTATTACCGATTTGTTTAGCGATATCCGGTACTTCTGGATAATTGAGGGTACAAATGATCGGATTATTTGCAGGTAATCTCTTTTTGGTAATTCCTGAGGCTACCATTTGAGTATCGCATAGAATAGGTTTTCCGGCTGTTAGTGCTGCCCTACCCACTGCAACTGCATTATCTGTAGCAGAAATATCAGCGACAATATCTGTCATACCGCAAGTATGAATGAGGCGCACAATTACTGTAGCTAAATCTGGCTGTAAGTTGTCTAAATTTACCTCCGACCGGATAATTGCAAAAGAACGCCGATATATTTCATTAGCATCACGAATATAATCCATTCTTGGTCGGTAATTTTAACCGTATCTTAGGTTGAGGGTTGTCATTGCTAAAATCATACCAGACCAGACTGGCGAACGCCCAGAACCACAACTATGACAACAGCATCATAATCATAATTGCTCCTATATTGAGTAGTAGAAATTGTTTCGCCAAACCAAAATTTTATTAAAGTAACTTAGTCATATTTTGCACTGCCTAAAACATGGTACTGTAATGGGATGCTTGATACATAATGAAGAACGGTTAATTTTAATATTTATCTCTCAAAATGATACCCTGCCAATTCCTCAATTTTTAACCATTGATTTAACAGTCGAGTAAGTTTTTAGATGGTTGAAAGAAAGTAGCATAAAATTCAAGCCAGGTTAATCAACCACTCATCATGAAGTCATCTATTATAGATGCCTTAGGCGAGTTCCTTTCCCAGGCAAATATTGAGAATTCCCCTGCATAGGAGCTAATTAAGGGGAAAGCATTGCAAAAACCTATGCCCACACTTTTTCACTCCCGGCTACAACGCAATTTGGTAAACTATGTTAATAGTCATACTGAAGAGTTTGAAGCTATACAAGAACTGCGTTGTATTGTACGTCCCTACTCCCCTGTACCAGATATTTGTGTGATTAATTGGGATCGCCTTAATAATAAAGATGGATATCTACAGGGTGCGCCTGAGTGGTTCATTGAGACTCGCTTTCCTGGACAAAGTACCATAGATTTACAGAACAATATTCTCCACTGTCTGAGTAATGGAACCCAATTAGCTTGGTTATATAGATATAACTCGCCAACAAATTTCGGTGTAGCTTGGAGATGAACTACCCTTGGTTTATTCTGCAGAAGATATTGTTCCCACTTTGGGAAATTTACCAGAACTTAGGGTGGATGAAGTGATAGCCATGACTCGCCACCAAAGATAGAATAAAATTCGGCGTTGCATAAGTGCGGGATGAATTAGCGTTTGAAACCATTGATAACTCGTTGAAAATTTAGTGAAATCATCCCCTGATTCAGCAACGCCTAAAATTCCTCTAAGATAAAATTAATATTCAATCACGTGATGTGCAAATGGCTTTCTGTAGTTGGTATTGGTGAGGATGGGCTTTCTAGTTTAACCCCCATTGCCCTTTCTTTAGTAAACCAAGCAGAAGTATTAGTAGGTGGAGAACGTCACTTAGGAATACTTCCAGTAAATGATGTACGTTCCAAAATTCCTTGGGGTTCCCCGATCCGTGAAACTGTAGCAAAAATTATGAATCTGCGGGGAACATCCGTTTGCGTTTTAGCCAGTGGGGACCCCATGTGTTACGGTATTGGAGTCACATTAAGACGCAGTATTCCTATAGAAGAGATGACTATTGTTCCCACATCTGGGGCTTTTAGTCTAGCTTGTGCCAGGTTGGGTTGGTCATTCACAGAGGTTAATACACTGAGTTTATGCGGTCGTCCGGTAGAATTATTATCTGTCCATCTGTACCATGACGCCAAACTACTCATCCTCAGTGCTGATAAACGTACACCCTCGCAAGTCGCCGCATTTTTGCAAACATCGGGATACGGTAAAAGTAAACTAACTATCCTCGAACATATGGGTGGGAATCAGGAAAGGATAATTGCGGGTATAGCTAGCTCCTGGCAAAATCAAAAAATTGCAGACTTAAATACTATTGCAGTGGAATGTATTGCTGATTCTGGAGTTGTTAGTCTATCTCGGTTATCTGGTTTACCTGATGATGCTTACCACCATGATGGACAACTAACAAAAAAGGAAATTCGGGCTATTACTTTAGCAGCATTAGCACCTCTACCTGGACAACTATTATGGGATATAGGTGCAGGATGTGGTTCCATCGGCATTGAATGGATGCGGAGCCATCCTCGTTGTCAAGCGCTCGCGATTGAAAAACATCCATCTAGATTAAAATACATAGCAGATAATGCTGCCTCTTTAGGTACCCCCTACTTAAACATCATCTCTGGCAAAGCACCTGAAATCTTAGATAATTTACCTACTCCCGATGTCATATTTATTGGTGGTGGTGTAACTAACGAGGGGCTATTAGAAACTTGTTGGCAAACTTTACCCACTAGTGGACGATTAGTTACTAACGTGGTGACAGTGGAAGGGGAAATGAAAATATTTGATTGGTATAAAAAATTTGGTGGTAATTTAACTAGAGTAGCAATTCAAAGAGCAGAAACTATAGGCAATTTTTGGGGGTGGAAAGCAATGGTTCCTATCACCCAATGGGTAGTAGTGAAGTCTTAGACACATAATATCTTTGATTCCTGATATTAGTCGGATATGGAGAGTTTAGAATTATTCCATGATGTCATTGCAAGCTGTAGTTGTTCGCAAAATTTTCGCGAACAACTACAGCTTGCAATTTAGACGAGGTTATTGTGTTCGCATTATTCCCATAATTTCTCTTAATTGAAACCTGATTGCTAAACAAATTTTGGCTTTGCTAAATCAGCGGATGATTTTACTAAATTTTCAACGATTTTTCAATGGTTTCAAACCCTAAGTAATCCCGCACTTATGCAACGCCCAAATTTTTAATTGTCATCTGTAAATCATTCAATCATCATTAATATTATTAGATATTCTCAAATAATTTGACATTTAACCATTCCATTGCACTGGCCACATCTACAACTGTTTCCCCTTTCTGTTTTGGAGGACGCTGTATCATTATTACTTTAACTCCCAATTCTTCTGCTGCTAAAATTTTTCCATAAGTAGCATCTCCACCACTATTTTTACTCACAACTGTATCAATTTTATAATCAAGTAAAAGTTGCTTTTCCTCTGATCTATTAAAAGGCCCTTTTGCTAAAATTAATTTCCCCTTTGGGACTATTTTATATTCTTTGTTTTTTTCAACAGTTCGCATTAAGAACCACATATTTTGAAGATGGTAAAATACTGATAATTGCTGTTTACCGATCGCTAAAAAAATTCGCTTTGCTTGCTGATTCTGTAATCTAATCGCTGCCGATTCTAAGCTATCTACTTCAATCCAATCCTGGTTAAGACTTTCCCATTGAGATCTAATCAACATTAACCGAGGTAACCCTAACTCGTGACTAGCTGTAGCTGCATTACTAGAAATTCGTGCAGCAAAAGGATGAGTCGCATCAATTAGTAAATCAATAGCCTCGTTGCGTAAATATTGAATTAGTCCAGTGACACCACCAAAGCCGCCAATTCTTGTCAATACTGTGCCATTTACAGACTTATTTGTAAGCCCAGCCAAAGAGAATATTACTTTTAAGCCTGGCAAATTAGCAGCTTTTTTTGCCAATTGAATTGCCTCACCAGTCCCACCTAATATTAATAATCGCCTAGTTATTTGTCCCATGATTTTTGATAGTTTACTGTAGTAATGGCATCTTATCCGACTACTAAAATTAGGTAGCGAGACGCTCCACTACATATTTTTCACTCATCATAATTTGTGAGTATAGAAAATTTTATAGGTACTATACTTCCTTGTATAACAAGCAAAATTACCTAAACATAACTGAGATATTCTCTAATCTCTTTTGCTCGTTCATCTTGACTAATAATTTTTCCTTTTCTATCAAATAACATCACTCCAATATCTAGATGTATATCCGCATATTTTTTCACATATTTCTCAGAATTTTTCCTTATTTTTTCTGACAAATAATCAAAGACTGAACTTACTAAACCCATTTCTACTAGTAATTTATATGCTCCATCTGCTGTTTGACTTTGTAAAACAGCCCTCACCGCATTGATATCATCCCCCACCTCTGCAACCGCAGCGGCAATAATTTCTAACTTCCCATCCGCTAAATGACTTGATGTATTAAAAATACCCCCTGCTAATTTAATCAATTTTCCTTGATATCCCAAAAGCAAAACAGATTCTGTCTTATACAATCCTGCTTCCACCAATAAAGCTCCTAACCAGTTTCCTGTTTGGACAATTACATCTTCTGGAATCCCCAATCTTTGAGCTACAGAATAACCGTTGCTACCAAGGCAAAAAGCTAAGTGGGGATGACTTTTCACCTTTTCCTGTAAATTTGTACGTAATTCTTTTAAGTGTCCTTTAGCACTGAGTGGTCGAGAAATACCGCTAGTCCCCAATAATGATAAACCTTCTAAAACGCCGAAAGCCTCATTAGATGTGCGTTGTGCTAATTGACGACCTTCAGGAAGAATAATCCGTACTGTAGCCGTTTTATCTTCAGGAATCAGAGGTGATAAATTAGTCGCAAATAAGCGACGTGCATAGCTATAAATAGCAGGTTCACCCACTGCAGTTTTCCCAACCCCTTCCCCCGCTTCTATAATTAGTGGTTGACTTTCATCTTGTCGTGTTGAGAGCTTTACCCAAGCCCATATAGGAGTATTTCTGGTTATATCAAGGTTATCACCAGGATCGCTGATTGCGAACGCTAAAGCTGTAACACTATCTATAATTGCTACTTGCTCAATTAATATGTCTGCGGTGTCAGGAAGTAAATCTAGGGGTACAGAGGATGGGTTGTGTGTGGTTTGTTGTAGGTGAATTAAGGCTGCTTTCGCCGCCGCAACTGCAAAAACTGGGAGAGTGTAACCTGTACGTGCCATGACAAAAGCAGGAGAAACTACTTCAGTTTATCGCCTAGGGAGAAATGAAGAAAATAGCGATGCTGCAAAGCAGCCGCTATGTGTTCGCATTTAATTTTTTTATTGCAAACTCTTTTGTCTTAATGCTTCATACAACATCAAGGATCCAGCGATCGCAAGATTTAATGATTCTACCCCTGGATGCAAAGGAATATTAACTTGTAAATCAGTCATTGCTGCTAATTCCGCAGATAATCCCGCCCCTTCATTACCCAAAAGTATTAAGCTTGGTTTCTGCCAGTCTATTTCCCAATAAGTTAAATTAGCACTTGGTAAAGTCGCGATTACCTGCATCCCGGCTTGTTGTGCTTGCTCCACAGTTAACTTTAAATCATCGCTCACAGCCATGGGTAAACGAAACCATTGCCCTGCAGAAGCCCGCAAAACCTTGGGATTATCTAAATCTACACTATTCCCACTCACCCACAATCCCGCAGAACCCGCAGCCATGGAGCTGCGAATTATGGTTCCTAAATTACCAGGATCTTGAATGGTTTCCAAAGCCATAACTACCCCATAAAAAGGAACTTGAGCAGAATGTGACTCTCTCCTCCCTGTTGCGACTATCCCATCAGGTTGCACCGTAGTTGCTATCGCATTTAACACTTCTTGACTAACAACCTCAGCGCGATCGCATTGATTACAAAGAGTCTCCCATAAAACCTGGTGACTATCCTGCCAATGTGGAGTGCAGCAAACAGCAACCAAAGGATAATCAACCTCACAAGCCTCCTCAACTAAATGGGTTCCCTCCACTAAAAATAGTCCCTGCTTATGTCGTTCTTTAGTAGAGTGTAGTTTGCGAATTTGTTTTACAAGAGGATTTTTAGTGCTAGTCAACATTAAAAAGATATACTCCCTATGTTTGAGAATGAGAAATAAAAATTAACCTTCTCATCTCTTAACACTCTGTGTCTCCGCATTTAGAGAGTAGGATAAATTCATAGTTTTAAAAGCTAATAAGGGAACAATAACTTCCCTACCCAATAACAAATAAAATGCGGAACCCGGGACTTGAACCCGGACATCCGTGAGGAAACTAGAACCTGAATCTAGCGCGTCTACCAATTCCGCCAGTCCCGCGTGTTGTGTTTATTTTATTGACTAGTCTATTATTTTCACCTACTTATTTAATAGTGTCAAGAAAAAATATTTAAGTAACTAAAACTACTAAATTGCTCAATAATAATTATCAGTGTTTTTAATTAGAAAAACATATGGTTCTGTAAAACAGATTGTGCAAGACTATGGACAAATTAAATCTTTCGTGTAGAATCAAAACCAACTTCAGTTGGATAATATTACTTAATTTTTGTGGAGGGTAGGCTTATTAATCTTTCCAGTGGCTTACCAGATGCCAAAGTTTCACGAGCCGCAGACTCCTCAGTGCTGCGGATATCTGGTGGGCATCGTTTGCACGGTCATGTGACAATTAGCGGGGCAAAAAATTCAGCATTAGTAATTATGGCTGGAGCATTGCTGTGTTCGGAAGACTGCCGCATTCGTAACGTCCCTCTATTGGCTGACGTAGATAAGATGGGGCAGGTATTGTCAGCTTTGGGCATTAGTCTGGAACGCCATGGCAATGTTTTGGATGTCAATGCCAGTGAAATTAGAACCTCGAAAGCACCATATGAATTAGTGACTCAGTTGCGAGCTAGCTTTTTTGCGATCGGTGCAATCCTGGCAAGGCTAGGTGTGGCGCAAATGCCTTTACCCGGTGGTTGTGCCATTGGGGCCAGACCTGTGGATTTACACGTCCGGGGACTACAAGCCATGGGGGCTGAGGTACAAATTGAGCATGGTATTTGTAACGCCTATGTTCCAGGGAGCAAACGTCGGCTTCAGGGAGCCAATATTTATTTAGATTCCCCTAGCGTGGGAGCCACGGAAACCCTAATGATGGCAGCTACCTTAGCTGAGGGTGAAACCATCCTCGAAAATGCAGCCCGTGAGCCAGAAGTAGTTGATTTAGCAAACTTATGTATCTCCATGGGAGCAAAAATCAAGGGTGCTGGCACTAGTACAATAATCATTGATGGTGTGCCTAAACTGCACTCCACTGATTACACAATTATCCCTGATCGCATTGAGGCTGGCACATTTTTACTAGCCGGAGCAATTACCCGTTCTGAGATATTACTCTCTCCTGTAATAGGAGAACATTTGTTACCCGTGATTGCCAAGCTGAGGGAAATGGGTGTCAAGTTAGTGGAAGAAGCACCTGATTGCTTGCGTGTTTTGCCAGCAGACATCCTCCGACCCACGGACATTGAAACTTTACCCCATCCAGGTTTCCCCACAGATATGCAAGCACCATTTATGTCCTTGCTAACCTTGGCAGAAGGGGATAGTTTAATTAATGAGTCTGTATTTGAAAATCGTCTCCGCCATGCTTCAGAGTTGAACCGTTTGGGAGCAGATATTCGCGTCAAAGGGAATACAGCTTTTATCCGGGGAGTACCCATGTTATCTGGAGCACCAGTAATATGTACAGATCTGCGAGCAGCAGCAGCCCTAGTTTTGGCAGGTTTAGCGGCGCAAGGGCAAACTACAATCCATGGGTTGCAACATCTTGATCGTGGTTATGATAGATTGGATGTCAAATTGCAACAATTGGGAGCAAAAATCCAGAGACTTCCAGCAACGGGGAGAGATAGAGAATTTATTAATAATATTAGCGATACCTCAGTGCAGATTTCTAGTAAATAATATGATGAGGATGGGTTGATAAGTCCAACAAAGCCCTACTGAAGACTGGGATGATTAAGGCTGACACCGTCAGTCACGATGGTGGACAATAAACCATTGTGGAGGAAAAGTCTCCTGGCATACAGCAAGTGGCAGAATCCGAATGGGGAAACAGAGATGCGGAGACAAGGTAATTGTGGTCAATTGTCTCTGAACAAATAATCTCGCAATTATGCAGTACCCCCAAGAATTCCTCAAGTAGTAGTTATACTAGTTGTGTAGGGCTGGTCATAAAACCAACCCTACACAACTAGCTCAAGTATCTCCCCTTCCCTTCAAATATGTGCTCATCGAAAACATCCCTAATTGGTCTGAAAGCAGATGCTTTTCGTCATCCCCTAGACTTAGAGGCTACTAAAGCTCTGAAACAAATTCCCGGGATAGATATACTTGTGCGTAACCTCCTCGGACCACTCGCCGAACAAGTATTTTATGTGGAAAATATCGCCTCTAGTGTTCTTGTGGGAGAAAAGCAGTTACCCCAGCTACATGAATTATTAGTATCTGCTTGTCAAATTTTGGATATTGAAACGCCCCAGTTATACATCCGTTCTTCTCCTGTCCCCAATGCCTACACCTTCGCCATGCGCGGGAAACAGCCCTTTGTAGTACTTCACACAGCTTTAATTGATATGCTCACCCCAGAGGAAATCCAAGCGGTGATTGCCCATGAGCTAGGACATCTTAAATGTGACCACAGTGTTTATCTCACTCCCGTCAATTTACTCATACTCGCTGCGGCTTCGATGCCCAACATTGGAGCGATGGTGGCCCAGGCAATCCAGAATCAGCTTTTAGAATGGGTACGCTGTGCTGAATTTACTTGCGATCGCGCCGCACTATTAGTATCCCAGGACCCCAAGGTGATTATGTCTGTACTAATGAAATTAGCTGGTGGCTCTCCATCCCTTGCTCCACAACTTAATTTAAATGCTTTTATTGCCCAAGCCCGTGCCTACGATGAAATTAGCAATAACGAGTTAGGGGAAATGCTAAAAGCAGCACGCACTGCACAACTTACCCACCCAGTCCCCGTATTAAGGGCTAGAGAAATCGATCACTGGGCAAGCAGCAAAGAATATCAACAATTGTTGCAAAATCATAAAATGTGCTATAATATCGAAGTTGCATATAAGGGCGGGTGGCGAAATTGGTAGACGCACCACACTCAAAATGTGGCGACCATGGTCGTAGGAGTTCGAGTCTCCTCCTGCCCACTACCAAACTAAATTAGTTTCACTAATATTTCTTTGTTATGTGATATACCCCATGTGCATGTAGGTTAACCTGCTAGGGTTCCTAACTCCTTTGCCTCACGGAAAAATTTCTCCAGGGAAACCGGAATACTTTCTTGCATAACTTATGGAACAAAACACCAGTCAAGCTTGGTGAGAATAAATCTACAATTGATAAAAGCTCAAAGAATAGAAATCATAGAACTTTGTATGCTCTGTTTCTGCATAGTGTTACTAGTGCATAAAGGTGGAAGTTCAACAGACACACTAAGTGCTGCTTCTAATAGGATCAAAGTTTTCCTTCTCTGCTTCCTTCGCTCTTTGAAATTATAAGGAAACAGTTATTCAGGCGCAAATTGCCAAGTGAAAGCTATATCCTTGGTTGTGAGATTTTCTCGTGGGAAGCCGACCTCTAAATTATGAATATTGGTATTTTAGGATTAGGACTCATAGGTGGTTCTTTAGGATTTGATTTGCGATCGCAAGGACATTATGTCATAGGAGTTAGTCGCCGCTCATCTACCTGTGAAACAGCTATTGCTATGGGTTGCGTAGACACAGCAGGTATAGACATTAATCTTTTTAAAACGGCAGATATTGTATTTATCTGTACACCTATAGGTATGATTGTACCTAAATTTGCCGAATTAATTACGCACTTACCTGAAACTTGTATCATTACTGATGTTGGTTCCGTAAAAGCCCCTGTAGTTGAGGCTATGGCTCCCCATTGGCAAAACTTTATTGGTGGGCATCCCATGGCGGGAACGGCCGATAGTGGCATTGAAGCCGCACAAAGAAATTTATTTGTGGATAGGCCCTACGTATTAACACTTACAAATACAACTCCACAGTCAGTAGTTGAAGTGATGGCGGAATTGGTGAGTCAGTTGGGGTCAAAATTATATTATTCTTCTCCAGAAAACCACGATTTGGCAGTGAGTTGGATTTCCCATTTGCCAGTGTTCGTGAGTGCTTCCTTGATTGCCGCTTGTATGGGAGAAAGGGAAGGCCAAGTATTAGAATTAGCTCAAAAGCTGGCTAGTTCTGGTTTCTGGGACACTAGTCGTGTGGGTGGTGGAAATCCAGAGTTAGGGGTAATGATGGCGCAGCATAATCGCCAAGCCTTACTAGTATCCTTACAAAATTATCGCCAGCAACTTGATGAAACGATTGACGCGATAGAGCAGGAAGACTGGCAAGCTTTAGAAGCTAAATTGACTGACACCCAAAAATGGCGACCACTATTCGTAGAATAAAATGGAGAAGAGTTAACGGTTAATGGTTGACTGTTGTTACTCTAAAAATTACCCTAAATTATACGTATTATTGTACTACCATTGGAATAGGTGCGACTCTTTTGGTAGTACAGACTATGATAGAAGAATAATAAATGACAAGTCAACCACAGTCGTATTGACAGCCAAAAATGTACTTGATGGAATTGGCTTGTAAAAAGTGAAAAAACAGGAACAGTTCCACACCTTATGCAAGGATCTATATCAAATCAAGGTATGTTTTGGTCACAAGCACGAGAACTATTTGAACAGATAGTTAGTTGGTTAGACTCAGACAGCATTTGTGGGTTAGAACACTCCCAGATACAGAGTAAGTTACTTGAGAATGGATACGAACTATTGAGACGGTTGTTACAAACAAAGATATTTTGATAAACGCACTCAATATGAAATGGAGGGAGAGTGTGCAGGCACACACTCAGTAAACAGAACACACAAGAAAAATTTGTCGCGGAAATTGACCACATTATTTGGCACAGTAATCGCCAATAGAATCGGTTATGGAGGAAGAAAGATAAATATCCTATTTCCTTTGGATGGGGAGTTTAATCTACCAGCACAGCAATATTCTCTCTCATGGACTAAGACAGGGATATTATCCATGTGATTGAGTATTTGTGGAAAGCTCCATTTGTCTTTTATTCTCAGACTTCAACACAGGCAGAAGCTTGGGTGAGCAAAGGTTTACAGCTTATCCTTTAAGGTAAATCAAGTTCAGTTGCCCCAGGTATGAGCCGGAGTGCGACTTTACCCAAACTCACCCCCCAAGAACGTAAACCCGTGGATACCTGTGCTAGATATTTACTTAACAATGCCAAATACCTCAAATATGACGATTGATTACTTAAAAGCTGGATTCCCCATCGCCACGGGGGAGATTGAGGGTGCGTGCTTGTCGCCACCTGATTAAAGACAGACAAGATGGATATCACTGGGGCTAGATGGACCATCAGGGGTGGTGAGGCTGTTTTACCCCTGGGTTCTTTATATATCAGTGGCGATTGGGATGAGTATTGGCAGTTTCATCTACAACAAGAACATAAACCCAATGACCTGGCTTTGTACTCTAGTGGTATTCCTTTGATCAAGCAAGTTCTCAAAGCTCGTTGTTCTACTACCCCTCCACCTCTTCCAATACCTGTCTAAGTTCCACTCTCCGTCTTACTAAAAGAGTCGCACCCCAATGGAATAAGTTCAGAACAAGCGGTATCTCACTACAACAGGTATTGCTTGCCCACACAATATGGCATCCA
Source organism: Richelia intracellularis (assembly GCA_000613065.1). Taxonomy (GTDB): domain Bacteria; phylum Cyanobacteriota; class Cyanobacteriia; order Cyanobacteriales; family Nostocaceae; genus Richelia; species Richelia intracellularis_B. The sequence goes on from CBZS010000611.1 coordinate 25,303, forward strand.
TTTCTGGATGCAAAAACACCAAAGAGCTATTTTTTGCCGTCTCAACAAATTTTTTATTTGCTCCTAGAGTAACTACAGTAGCGTACCCCAGGCTGTTTTTTCTTACTCCCGCGATCGCCGTACCGTGTTAACCTATTCCCTGAATCAGTTTATTCTGGCTTAATAATCAATATTATGCCGAATATTGGGGTCGTTCAGTGCTAATCTTAAAGATGACACTCCTTCAGTTTATGTCTTTCTTGACCCTATCTGAAATATAGCTCTCAAATCAATAGGCTCAGCATGGTCACCACAGCAGAAAAAACAAACATTGGTTACATAACCCAAATTATTGGTCCGGTTGTAGATGTCAAATTTGCTAGCGGCAAAATGCCGCCCATCTACAACGCTTTGACTATCAAAGGAACTAACGAAGCAGGGCAAGAACTTTCAGTTACCTGTGAAGTACAGCAACTGCTAGGTGATAACCAGGTGCGGGCTGTTGCCATGAGTTCTACTGATGGCTTAGTACGTGGTATGGAAGCAGCTGATACTGGTGCTCCCATTAGCGTACCCGTAGGTAAAGCCACCTTAGGACGTATCTTTAACGTTCTCGGGGAACCAGTAGATAACAAAGGACCTGTAAATACAGATGAAACCTTACCAATTCACCGCGAAGCTCCCACATTAACAGATTTGGAAACCACTCCTTCTGTATTTGAAACCGGGATTAAGGTAGTTGACCTGCTTACTCCCTATCGCCGTGGTGGTAAAATCGGTCTATTCGGTGGTGCTGGTGTAGGCAAAACCGTTATCATGATGGAGTTGATTAACAATATCGCAACCCAACATGGTGGTGTATCTGTATTTGCTGGCGTGGGCGAACGTACCCGTGAAGGTAATGACCTCTACAATGAAATGATTGAATCTGGGGTTATCAATGCTGAAAACCTCAATGAATCAAAAATCGCCCTAGTATACGGTCAAATGAATGAACCACCCGGTGCGAGAATGCGGGTTGGTCTGTCAGGTTTGACCATGGCAGAATACTTCCGGGATGTGAACAAGCAAGACGTGTTGTTGTTTGTAGATAACATTTTCCGGTTTGTACAAGCAGGTTCTGAAGTATCAGCTCTGCTAGGAAGGATGCCTTCTGCGGTAGGATATCAGCCCACTTTGGGTACTGACGTGGGTGCGCTGCAAGAGCGGATTACTTCCACAAATGAAGGTTCTATTACCTCCATTCAAGCAGTATATGTACCTGCGGATGACTTGACTGACCCTGCACCTGCTACTACCTTTGCTCACCTAGATGGAACCACTGTACTATCCCGTGGGTTAGCTGCTAAGGGTATTTATCCAGCAGTAGATCCTTTGGATTCTACTTCCACTATGTTGCAGCCTAACGTTGTAGGTGAAGAACACTATCAAACGGCTCGTGCTATCCAGTCTACTTTGCAGCGTTATAAGGAACTCCAAGACATTATTGCCATCCTCGGTTTGGATGAATTGTCTGAAGAAGATCGTTTAACTGTGGCTCGCGCTCGTAAGATTGAGCGTTTCTTGTCCCAGCCTTTCTTTGTTGCAGAAGTATTTACCGGTTCTCCTGGTAAGTATGTGAAACTTGAAGATACTATCAAGGGCTTCAAGATGATTCTTGCTGGTGAGTTGGACGAACTACCAGAACAAGCTTTCTACTTAGTTGGCGATATTAATGAAGCTATCGCTAAAGCAGAAAAGCTGAAAAAAGGCTAATGGATTCTAGGTAATAGGTAATGGGTAATAGTATTGTATTATCAATTACCAATTACCAATTACCAAATCCTCACAGTCCTGACAAGCAATTCCCAGTCAGTAATTACCTAAAATGACATTAACCGTTCGTGTAATTTCCCCAGACCAAACAATTTGGGATGCCACTGCTGAAGAGGTGATTCTTCCTAGTACCACTGGTCAATTAGGTGTCCTGAGTGGACACGCACCGATGTTGACTGCTTTGGATACCGGTGTAATGCGAGTACGCGCCGAGAAGAGTCAAAAGGATTGGACTCCCATTGCTCTGATGGGTGGATTCGCAGAAGTGGAAGAAAATGAATTAACCATTTTGGTTAATGGTGCAGAACGTGGCGATTCTATTGATTTAGAAGAAGCCCGTAGTGCTTTCAATGAGGCGCAAAACCGTCTTAGCCAAGTTGCAGATGGAGATCGCCAAGAACAATTCCAAGCAAATCAAGCTTTTAAACGCGCTCGTGCCCGGTTTCAAGCAGCCGGCGGTATGGTATAATTCTTTACATACCTGGGCACTACATAACTAGTGCCCTTTATTGCTGGTTAGGTTAAAGTTTATACAAAAGAATTGAATATTGCTATACAAATTCCTAGGCTTTAATTTACAAGCTGACTACCATGATTGCGGGGATCATCTTGACTACCTACTGGTGCTACTGGCGCAGAAAACTGGGATACTTCCCCGGTAGCTTGGGCGTAGGGTAGCGAGTCACCTTGAGCTAAAGCTTGTAAGTTGCTTGCCATAATTGAATGAGGTTGATCGCCAATAGCTTGCCCAATTGTTTCTCCCGCTTCACCTAAAAAGACAAAATGGGGAATACCATCAACCCGATATTTCAGCATTTCTGGTAACCATTTGGTATTATCAACATTCAGCATCACAAAATTTACCTTGGCCGCATATTCCTGTTTAAACTCAGCAATATCAGGAGCCATTTTTTGGCACACTGTACACCAATCAGCATAAAACTCCACCATGGATGGTTTAGTATTGCTCACTGCCACTTCTAGAGGTGTGGACTGCTTTCCCAATTCTCCGAGGGATGCGGTACTGGTTTCCGTTTGTAGTCCTAAAAATAGGGTTACACCTAAAGCTATGCCAACCATGGCAATTAAGAAGTTTCTGATGCGTTTTCCTGGGCTAGTTTCACCCTGTGCTGCGGAATTATGCGGTGATTCTGCACTCATAAGATATTTATTACGACTTATTAAATAGTGTTACTTTCAGTTTACCGAAATATTGGCAGCAACATCTAAGCTGATGGCTAACAGCTCCCCTAATTTTTGAAAAAGTCGGGGAGATAAACCCACATTCGGCAGGTGCGATCGCAAAATGTTGTATTTTTGGGCCTTGCATAAGTGCAGGATGAATTAGCGTTTGAAACCATTGATAAATCGTTGAAAATTTAGTGAAATCATCCCCTGATTCAGCAAAGCCTATTTTTGAAATATGAGTTTTTCCGAATCACAAATCAAAGTACAAGATATCGTTGACTTAGGCATAGTGGCAGGGATTATTGATGAAATGAGTTTGGTTGATTTCTTCAACCAACTGCTTGGAAATCATCCCCAAGAAATAATCAGCGCAGGCCAAGTGGTCAAAGCAATGATCTTCAATGGCTTAGGCTTTATCAGTGCACCACTATATTTATTTGAGAAGTTCTTTTCAGGTATTGGAACGGAACATTTATTGGGAGAGGGAATACAACCAGAACATTTGAACGATGAACCCTTGCAGGGTAAGCGCATCTCAAATTCTATTGACAAGGGGGTTGAGAGGTATCATCATATTGGGATAAACAAGCAGTAAGAACAGTCAGCATATAATTATTATCCATAGCGGCTCGATTAGATTTTTGGCGATTACTACGTTTCAAAGATTGCTCTAGGTTTAAAGCATTAAGAGCTATTCGCCGCAGAAGTGCTAAGTTTTGTGGATAGAGAGGTTTGGGAAGCAATGCCTGGGACATAAATTATGAAGGGTGGTTAAGAAAGTATCGCTGGAGCAAAAAGTCTACAACTAGAAAGAAATCCGGAATTTGCATCAGTACCATTTTCAGAAATAACCAAATGTTGAGAAGTTGT
>CBZS010000612.1 GCA_000613065.1 Richelia intracellularis
GACTATTTATAGAATCAGGTTACTTAATCCGTATTTATATAATTTATCCATGACTATTACAATTTTATCATCATTTAAATAATCTCTTTCCACGTCTTATACTAATAACATTTTTATTACTTCGCGACAAAAAAATAATAAATATAAAGGTCTTGATACAAATCCCAATCCATTAATTAAAATAGCTTTGACTAATATCCCCGATGCAATGTTTTCACGAGAATCTATTCCTAGTTTAGAATTAATTGTTTCAACTATTCCTATTTCATCAATTAACCCTGCTACTACTCCTAAGTTGTCTATATTTTTAATTTCTGTATTTTCGATGGGAGACATTTTTCACCCTGAAATATTTTTAGGGTAAAAAATGTCTCACTTGGATTGAACCAATATATATTTAGTTTTATCAAAAGCTTGTAATCAATTTTTTCTAAGCAATCCAAACTTCAACGACTTCCGGAGCGCAGGTTTATTTATAAAGGCGAATTCCCTGAGCTACCTATGTTTTTTTTAGCTACCTTAGAATAAAGACATATACGTAGAAGATATACTACATGTTGAAGTGCGGAATGTGGGATAAAATAAACGATGTTGTGGGAAATGACCTATGATTAAATAATAAATAGTTTATCCAGATGAGCAATTAAAATATGTATTGCAAAACTGAGACCAAAATCATATGGAACTTGATTGTACTTATTCCCTTAACCACAATTCATTCAGGATATACAAGTTTATGTATTGAATAAATTCTTACTGTTGAAATGTTTAGTTTCGTTTGAGTATAAATCCCAGTATTAAAATATTAAAGATAATATTTTGTAAATAAGACGAAAAAGCGAGGTGAAGGCAATGGTAATTAACCCCACTGCAATAGATACAATTAGTATTTCCTGAATACTAAAATTCCCTCTTAATAAAGGGACAAAAAATATCAGTCCAAAAGTAATGGCGGGAATAATTAATAAATCTAATTTTTCAATCCAACGTCTAGTTTGGGCAAATACCAGTAAACTAATAATGACTATGCTCACTGCCACAGTGGAAAGTGAGGATTTTAACAGACCAAAAAGCGCGATCGCAATTAATCCCCCTTCAAATCCGCTAAATGCTGCCCCTGCTAAGATCTCCAAGATAGAAAATGGAGCAACAGCAGATTGCTTCCTTACTGACTGCTTAGGGGGAGATGGTTGAATTGGTTGGGGTTGGGGTTGGGGTTTTGATTTTGGTTGAGGAGAGGAACTAACTCCACTTGAACCCGGAGGAGAAGTGCTTAGTGCTCTCCATACTTCCCTTGCTGATTGGAACCTTTGATTTGCCGCATTCATCAACATTTTATCCAAAACATCCGCTAATTTCGGACTGACTTTTGTCCGTTGTCGCCATTGCCATTCATTGCTATAAGCATCAATTAATGAAGTAAGATCTGTTTCTCCTGTCAGTAGACAAATAATTGTTACCGCCAAGGCATATAAATCTGTAGAAGGAAAGACTTTAGACCCAGACATTTGCTCTGGTGGAGCATATCCC
>CBZS010000613.1 GCA_000613065.1 Richelia intracellularis
TACAATGGCACAATTTTTGAATCGAATGGGCTATGGTCTTCGTAAAGTAGTAAAAGCCAAACCTCAAAAAAAATTGCACAAAGGCATGATATCTTCAACAACATCAAAGAATTTCAGCCGCAATCAACAAACAAGCCTCAAAGTCAAACCACTAAGCATGGATTGCAAAGCTACGGTTAATATCGGGGGTTATTCTCGTGGTGGAAAAACTAGAGGAGACAATCAAGCTGAGGATCATGATATGGGATCCACAGAAAAATATACTCCCTGTGGGATTCTTGATGAAGATAGTGGGCAATTATTGTATATTAACTTTGGTCGTTCTTCTTATAAAACCAGGGATTTTATTGTTGATACTCTAATTCAATGGTGGAAGACAATGACACCAGAACAAAAGCAGGATAACGAACTGATACAAATTAAAGTTGATAATGGTCCGGAAAGTAGTGGAGTAAGAACTCAATATAAAAAAAGGATGGTTGAGTTTGTTGATCTCCTAAATATACCAATTCAATTGGTTTACTATCCTCCTTACCATAGTAAATACAATCCTATAGAGGATTGTTGGGGTATTCTTGACCAGCATTGGAATGGGGCGCGCGAAGCTTGTTGATATTGAAGTCATGCTTTCCTGGGCTTCGAGTATGACTTGGAAAAGCTTATATCCTATCTTGAGTTTAAGTAAAACTGTTTACCAAAAAGGGATTTCTCTAACAAAGAAAGCTATCAAACAAGTAAAGTCTACATTACAGCGAAATCCACTGTATCCCAAATGGGATATCTTGATTCAAGCGCTTTAGCTGGTCATTTATTTTTCAAAAATCTCCTTAAAAGCTGGATTAACCATCGCCACGGGGGTGATTGAGGGTGCTTGTCGCCACCTGATTAAAGACAGGATGGATATCAGTGTGGCTAGATGCTCCATGAGTGGTGCTGAGGCTGTTTTACCTCTGGGTTCTTTATACATCAGTGGGGATTGGGATGAGTATTGGCAGTTTCATCTACAACAAGAACATAAACCCAATCACCTGGCTTTGTACTCTTCTAGTGGTATTCCTTTGAGCAAGCAAGTTCTCAAAGCTCGTTGTTCTACTACCCCTCCACCTCTTCCAATACCTGTCTAAATTCCACTTATCATCTTACTAAAAGAGTCGCACCCAACTCATTTCATCAATAATCCCTGCCACTATGCCTAAGTTATCGATATCTTGTACTTTGATTTGTGATTCTGAAAAACTCATACTTCAAAAATACAACATTTTGCGATCGCACCTGCGGAATGTGGGTTAAAATAAACATTCCCCAAAAGCTCATCCTCCAACAATTTCTAGCATTACCAAAAGGTAATGATTGTTGGGTTCCACTACGCTCCACCTAAACGAAACAATATATCTACAACTGTTCCCTGTTCCCTAACTACTTAATACTACGATCACTATGTAAAATTGGCATGGTAAATAATCCCCAAGCTAAACCTGTAATTAATCCAAAGGGCGTGACAAAATAGTTGTTAAAGTCCCACAGATGGAAGATTTGCGCCGCTAATTCTAGCGGGTAAGACATCATAAATATAATAGCGGTTGCAACTCCATTCCAACCGTATTGAGCTAACCAATAAAATCCTTTACCACCCGTAAATCCATATAGTACTCGAGTTGTCAACAAGCCTGTCACAGTACCATAACAACGCATACATACACCCATAATAAATGGTGGAGCTAATTCCATACCCATGTTTGGTTGAGGGCAAACGTGATGACCCATCCAATAAATTATCTGGGCGATTAAAGGTAAAATTGGTAAGCTAGATGCTGCTAAAAAAGGAGCTCCCACAGGACCAATTACCATTCCTGTAAGAAGAAAGTCGGCGATAAAGCTGCTCCAACGAATTGATGATTTTCCAGGTATAGCTATTTGTTGCACAGTCATTGCAGTTATCAGTTATGAGTCTTCCTATCAATAAATCGAGTGACTTGGGTGGGGGAAAATCTTTCCATCTCCACAAATTAAATGGGTGCGACTCTTTTGATAGTACGGAGTATAATATAAGAATAATAAATGACAAGTCAACCAGAGTAGTATTGACAGCCAAAAATGTACTTGATATAGTTGGCTTGTAAAAAGTGAAAAAACAGGAACAGTTCCATACCATATCCAAGCATCTACATAAAATCAAGGTATGTTTTGGTCACAAGCACGAGAACTATTTGAAGATATCGTTAGTTGGTTAGACTCAGACAGCATTTGTGGGTTAGAAGACTCCCAGATAGAGAGTAAGTAAGTTGAGAATGGATACGAACTATTGAGACGGTTGTTACAAACAAAGATATCTTGATAAACGGGGGTTGCTCAATAACGGGATGATAAACGCAGTCAAGATGAAATAGACGGAGATTGTGGAAGCACAGACTCAGTAAACATTGGATTTTGGACAAAAAAGAAGTGTTCTAGATATTATCCATGTGATTGAGTATTTGTGGAAAGCTGCATTTGTCTTTTATTCTCAGAGTTCAACACAGGCAGAAGCTAGGGAGAGCAAACGTTTACAGCTTATCCTTGAAGGTAAATCAAGTTCAGTTGCCCCAGGTATGCGCCGGAGTGCCACGTTACCCAAACTCACCCCCCAAGAACGTAAACCCGTGGATAGCTGTGCTAGATATTTACTTCACAATGCCAAATACCTCAACTATGACGATTACTTAAAAGCTGCATTCCCCATCGCCACGGGGGTGATTGAGGGTGCTTGTCGCCACCTAATTAAAGACAGGATGGATATAACTGGGGCTAGATGGACCATTAGGGGTGCTGAGGCTGTTTTACCCCTGGGTTATTTATACATCAGTGGGGATTGGGACGAGTATTGGCAGTTTCATCTACAACAAGAACATAAACCCAATCACCTGGCTTTGTACTCTAGTGGTATTCCTTTGAGCAAGCAAGTTCTCAAAGCCCGTTGTTCTACTAGCCCTCCACCTCTTCCAATACCTGTCTAAGTTCCACTCTCCGTCTTACTAAAAGATTCGCACCCAATTGAAATTTAGGGGTTTGATACCAATTACTGTTTAGTTGATTATCCCCAAATATTTCTTCCAAATTTAGAATAGTATATTCTTTTTAGCTTCTGGAAGAGTACAGCAGCAGAAATTGCAGAACTTATGGTTTAATGCCAATGTTCATCATACGAAACAGCGATTCTCCACAGGAGTCGTTATGTTAACGTTACCTGATGAAATCTTGAATTTTCCCTAGTTAAAGCAGTGGGAGCATCTTGCTCTCTATTCACAGAATGGGAACAAGATATTAATTTATGCCAAAAAATAAGTAAATTATCTAATGTTTCAGAAAATTTCTCAGGGCTTACTTTTAATACTATTATCTACCCACATTGGTTGCCACTCCCAAGTTGCTACAGCACAAACTTCCACAAGAAAATCAATTTGCAGCAGTAAATTAAGTAGTGCGGTTGATGCTATAGTGAATCTACCTACTTTTAATCGAGTGACTTGGGGGATATTAGTTACCAGTGAAAATGCACAACAACCTCTCTACACTCTCAATGCAGAAAAATACTTTGTACCTGCTTCTAATACCAAGTTACTAACTACCGCAGCAGCACTGCAAGCATTAGGAGCAGATTATCGGATTCGCACATCTATATACCAAGATGGGGAAGGAATTTTCCGGGTCGTAGGTAGGGGGGATCCTAGTTTAAAGGATACTCAACTGCAAAATTTAGCTCAACAGTTACGCCAAAAAGGTATTCGTCAAATCAAACAATTAATTGCTGACGATAGCTATTTTCAAGGGAATGCAATTCATCCCAGCTGGATGTGGGAAGATATGCAGTATTACTATGGAACGTCAGTAAATAGCTTGATTGTGAATGAAAATGCTGCCATAGTCAGGTTATTTCCTCAAACCGTTGGTAAACCACTACAGATACGATGGGATAATCCTACAGAAGCATACCGTTGGCGAGTAGAAAATAATACTACTACCGTTGAAAAAGGTAGATCTGGCTTTGTTGAAGTCACTCGGGATTTAAAAGGACCTATATTGAAAATTGACGGTCAATTAGCCGCTAATGCTCGACCTGACAAAACCGCGATCGCAGTTTTGGATCCCATTGAACATTTTACCCGGCATTTGCGTTTCAATCTGGCGAAATCAGGTATTTCTGTTGCTAGGGTATTCACTGCTTCTCCTAGTAACAATAATTCAGAAGTTGCAGCAGTGGAGTCACCACCATTATCTAAGTTACTGGTAGAGACTAATATAAATAGTAATAATTTGTTTGCAGAGGCTTTGCTCAAAACCTTGGGTAGTCAGAGTCAAAAAAAGAATCAACAAGATACGACTAAACTAGGGTTAGAAGTTTTACAAACAACCTTGAATACATTGGGAGTCAATCCCGAAAGCTACAAAGTTGTAGATGGTTCTGGACTTTCTCGCAAAAATTTAATTAGTCCCGAAGCCTTAGTTCAGACTTTACAAGGAATGGTTCAATCACCCCAATTTAAAGTTTTTCGTGAGTCTCTTCCTGTTGCAGGAGTAAGTGGAACCTTAAGGAGACGATTTAAAGATACATCTGCACAGGGATTTGTCCAAGCAAAGACAGGCACAATGACTGGTGTAGTCACCCTTTCTGGATATGTGAATCCACCCCAGTATGAGAAAGTTACCTTTAGCATTATGGCAAATCAAACTGGGAAAATAGCTTCAGTGATGAGAAAGGCTGTGGATGACATTGTAGTGTTATTGAGTCAGTTAAAACGCTGTTAATTTGAATATTAAATGACTTAGGAGTGCATTGATTTAGCAATCGCCTCTGAGTCATTTTTTTATCATTAAGTTACTTCTGTACTCGGATAAACTATGTTTCAATGAATTTATTTATACTAATAAAATTGACCGACCAAATTCCGAATGTTGATAGCTTTTTCTGAACTAGCGAATAATTGTGGATATTGTTTTCTGACATAATGGGCAAGTTATTTTACTGAAACCCTAAGATCGCGATGAGATAACACATATAGTGCTGCTTTGCCTTTATCATTAATTTGTGGTTGATACTGGGATGCTACTTTCTTGAGAGTTTTAAAAGTT
>CBZS010000614.1 GCA_000613065.1 Richelia intracellularis
AGTAAGCCAGACCCTTTTTGATATCGTTTTGGGTAATAGCAATGGTTGCCCCTAAAAATGCAGTAAATGCCCCAGTCCAAGCAATGACATTCATCGCTGCTGGTACGTGTTCAAACACTGGATACATCCGGGCAATCAGAAATACCCCTGCCGCCACCATGGTTGCCGCGTGAATCAGAGCAGAAATGGGTGTGGGCCCTTCCATGGCATCTGGGAGCCACACATGGAGAGGAAACTGTGCCGACTTAGCAACGGGACCGAGGAACACCAAAATTGCAAACAGTACCGCCAGAAAATTGCTCAAGGAACCCGTTTCGACCAATTGAGCTAGGCGATCACCCATGACATCAAAATCAAAGCTGCCTGTAGCCCAAAATAAGCCCAGAATACCCAGGAGCAAACCAAAGTCACCTACCCGGTTAGTCACAAATGCCTTTTGACATGCATCTGCTGCCGACTTGCGATCGTACCAAAAACCAACCAGCAAGTATGAGCACATCCCCACCAATTCCCAGAAAACGTAAATCTGGACTAGGTTGGAACTCACTACCAAACCCAGCATTGAGGAACCAAACAAACTCAGATATGAGTAAAACCTCACATATCCGGGATCATGAGCCATGTAGCCATCAGTGTAAACCATGACAAGGAAAGCTACAGTTGTCACAATCACTAACATTATGGCTGTTAAGTGATCAATGGTGTAGCCCATACTCAGGTGAAAATTCCCGGCTGCTGCCCACTCAAAAATGTGGGTATAGGTTGGATGTCCTTGAATTTGACTCCACAATAAAGCAATTGAAAGACCCATTGCTCCACCCATGAGGGAGATTATGAATGCTGCATTCAACTGCCGCAAGCTGTTTGTTGCTTGATTAAAAGAGATTAACCCAAGACCGACCACCATTGCTCCTATGAGGGGCAATACTGGAATCAGCCAGGCATACTGATAGATTAGTTCCATCACTAATGTCTACTTTGAAATTTGTTCACTAACTATTAAGAACTGTAGCAGTCATGCTGGAAGATTTTGTGTAAGCACAAGTTGTCTTTACCTTAATTGTGGCACTGCTATACAGGGTTAACCAAATTGATAATACTTCTAGAGTTTTGATTTAGTTATCGAGATTAATCGTCTATAAGTAATGTTGACAGTTAACAGTTGATCGTTGTCATTTGATATGCTATCCCACTATTCCCTCATCTCACGTAATCATGAATTGTATCTATTGAATTGATGTTCTAGGTTGAGTATGGAAAATCTTGATCATAGAACAAGTTAATTTCTCCACCACAATCACAAGCAATTTTTTTATAGTTGTAACTCTTAGTAGTTTGAAACTCACTTGTAAGCAAAATAACCCACCCAAAGATAGTAGAGTGGGTTATTAATTTTAGTTTCAGATTTTTGGTATTTGATTGTTTACTTATACATTTTGGGAAAATTTACGCAAAATGTTATTAGGCGGAACGACATCCCATATCCAAATCTGCGCTTTTGTATACTGTAAGAATTTTTTTATAACTGTCTTTAATTTGTTTAAGTGCTAGACGTAGATCTTCCCGACATCGAAATCTTTCTAAACGCTGCTTTACATTGCCATTATCAATTAAAATCAAAGTTGGTAAGGATTTTAATCTGTAAGTAGTAGACAATTGAAAATTTTCGTCAGCATTAATACTAACTATTTTTATCTCTTCACCACATTCCACTTGAAACTGTAGAAGTAACGGATGGACTATACGGCATAAACCACACCAAGGTGCTTCAAAATTAATTAACACAGGAATAGGGGATTGTAAAACTTCTTGATTAAATGTCCGCTCAGTAACCGACAACACCATGATGCCTCTAGAATTATCAGGTTTTCATATATTAACTAGCTATCAGCCGAGTACTAGGTAGTAGCCAGAAAAATTGTGTATTTTCCCAGAACAATTAGGGGTTTACCAAATATTTCCATATTTTGATCCCATAGAGGTAAGGAACCTGAGATTAAAGTCTCCAAACACCCTGGAAAAGTTAACAATTAAACCTTCGCGGTAAAAGCTGAAGATAAAATAAAAGCCAGGGATTTTTCACTTCTGTTTATCCCGAGGAAAGGCAATAGCCATTTTCAGGGCCTTGATCCCTGTCAAGATTATAAACTGGCTACTACCAATAAGTTACGACTCAAAAGAAGTGAGCGCACACTCATCGACAGCTACTTGATCCCATCCTACATTGATTCGGTTGCGATTGGTTGTCTAGTTTCTTAGTGCAGTATAAAATTTTGTTGTGTACTAATAATTAAGGATAAGAATCCTACCTTACTGGTAGCTTGTATGAGTAAGGGGTGAGACCACCACAAAAGCAATATAAATATGGTCACTCCCACATAAGCAGGGCATAAAAACTCTTGCCATTTTATCGTCTGCTTACCGTTGAAAATAGCGGCAAAGGGAATAATACTGGTACGCTGCTTTACTTCCTCAAAGGCAGAACCATAACGCCAACTTAAACGACGATCGCCATGCCACACTCCAAACAGGTGATGTAACACTAAACCTATGGAGGTAACTAAGGTAAAACTAGTCCCTAACCATAGTGTATGGGCAATGCACCAAATTATCTGCCCTACCATCTGAGGATGACGGGTGATACGAATAATTCCAGTCTCGTAAAGATGAACCTGGGGTTTGGTTATGGCAGCAATTTCTAGTAGATTGAATGTAGCTGGATACAAAAAGAAAAAGGAAATTGCGGATAAGACCCACACCAATGATCTCATTCCTGGTAACCCTTGAACTCGCCAAAGTTGAACACCGTCATAACGATGATTAAAAAAGTAGATAATTAAAATTACGGCTAGGGGGAAGCTGGCTAATGCAAACAAAACTCTGTATAACCTATTGCCAATCTTTTTCTCCGCCCAAGGACGTAACGCTGCTCCACCACTGTGGACTATAGCGAACACTAACTGCAAACCCAAAATCGTAAAATAACTGTTGGTTAACCAAGGTGGCAACATCATATACATAGATGAAGTAATTTCAAGAAAACTTAAGTATGTACAATCAATACCACAAAGTATTCAAAGGAGACCTTTAAACCTCTAATTTTAAGATGCCATAAATTAATCTGATTAAAAAATGATCAATCCCTGGCTAGTTGCCAAAGTTGCTCCTTTCATATAATTTATCCGATCCGTATGTCTGACCTTCCATTTACTCTAGACCAATTACGCATTCTGAAAGCGATCGCCGCTGAAGGGAGCTTCAAACGCGCCGCTGATAGTTTGTATGTATCCCAACCTGCCGTCAGTTTGCAAGTGCAAAACTTAGAACGGCAATTAGACGTGCCTCTATTTGATCGTGGGGGACGACGCGCTCAACTTACGGAAGCAGGACATTTACTGCTAAATTATGGGGAAAAAATTCTTAGTCTTTGTCAAGAAACCTGTCGAGCGGTAGAAGATTTACAAAATCTCCAAGGGGGAACTTTAATTGTTGGTGCTTCCCAAACTACTGGTACGTATCTTTTACCCAGAATGATTGGGTTATTCCGGCAAAAGTACCCAGATGTGGCAGTGCAGCTTCATGTTCACTCTACTAGACGCACTGCCTGGAGTGTGGTTAATGGTCAAGTGGATATGGCTATTATTGGGGGGGAAGTACCCGCAGAATTAACAGAATCCCTGGAGATAGTTCCTTATTCTGAGGACGAATTAGTCTTAATTTTGCCTATTTTCCATCCCTTCGCCAAATTGGACAAAATTCAGAAAGAAGACCTGTATAAATTGCAGTTTATTACTTTGGATTCTCAATCAACTATCCGTAAGGTGATTGATCATGTGCTGGTAAAGGCAGATATTGATACCAGAAGGTTCAAAATAGAAATGGAGTTGAATTCCATCGAAGCGATCAAAAATGCCGTGCAAGCAGGTTTAGGTGCAGCATTTGTTTCCAACACTGCCATTGCTAAGGAGTTACAGATGAGTGTCTTACATTCTACTTCTGTAGAAGGGGTGACAGTTAAAAGACATTTATGGCTAATTTACAATCCTAATCGTTATCGTTCAAAAGCTGCAGAGGCTTTTAGTCAAGAAATTCTACCCCAGTTTGCAACTACAGGGTTTAAGGATAATTTGTTAAAATCATCACCTAAGCGCCTAGTGGCAAATACTATAGATACTTCTATTTCGAACACTGAATAATGACTAAACTTGGGATTGATAGTCAGTTATGCTAGAAATAGGGGAATGACGGTACATAATCAGCTAAAAATGCAAGAAAAACTAGTAAGTTAAGGTAGAAGGCCCAAAAGCTTACAATATAACCTTTTTCTTTCAGGTTTATGGTCTATTTATGTCTGCCATGGTGTACTAAGTATTTAATACCTCTTTCTTGTTTTTTTTTACCCACATTCTGCAGGTGCGATCGCAAAATGTTGTATTTTTAAAATATGAGTTTTTCAGAATCACAAATCAAAGTACAAGATATCGTTCACTTAGGCATAGTGGCAGGGATTATTGATGAAATGAGTTTGGTTGAACAAATCAACCAACTGCTTGGAACTCATCCCCAAGAAATAATCAGCTCCTACTTTACGTTGGGTCTTTCAATGTTTCATGTCAATTCATTTATTAAGGATCGCTTGTTTGAAACGGATTTCCAAGCTCCGTGAGGAGCGGTGCTGGATTATACACTTTTTTGGTGCTCCCTGTCGTAAATATTATCTTCTTTGCTAACTAACCTGCGGAATGTGGGTTAAACCCAATAAAATCAACAAGTGATCGCTATCTATAGGGTTACAGCAGTGACTAGGAGCAGCAAGACACCAACTTACGGTCAAAGTGTCTAAAAAACTCCTAAACTTTTGTAACTCTTGTAGTCCGTAAGTCTGTGTGTGTAATGGAAAAAAGCTACTGAAAATTTCGGGAGTATTTGCTATGGACCATATCCAGCAGTAGCTAGTAAAGTAACGCCATAATGCCAATTTCTGTTGTACTCAGTGACGGGTGATGAAATTAGGCTTTTATCAATATGGAGGATATCTTATACACTCCACAATGCTCATGACTACCGAATACTGACTATCATGGAAGTTTATTGCACTCGTCCAGGCTGCTCTCGTCCCCAAAATTATTTTCCAGACCTAGATGACAAAAATACTCTGAAAACCGTACAACAAAAATTTTGTACTAATTGTGGAATGCCTTTGATTTTGGTGGGACGCTACATCCCACAAAAATTGCTAGGTCGGGGCGGTTTTGGGGCTGCTTTTTTGGCAAGCGATCGCTACACTCCCACCATGCGCCAATGTGTAGTTAAGCAGTTTCAGCCCTCTGGAAATCTCAGCCAAAGTCAACTACAACTAGCACAGGATTTATTCGAACGAGAAGCGGTGGTTTTAGAAGAAATAGGTCATCTGCATGAGCAAATTCCTGATTTATTCGCTTTTTTCCCCATTGTCGTGCCTAGCTTCAAAGGAGGACAGGAAAACCAATTTTTTTACTTGGTACAGGAATATATTGATGGTAGGACCTTAGAAGAGGAATTAAGCGAGAAGGGTAAGTTTTCCGAAAAATATGTATTGCAAATTCTCTGCTCGATTCTGCCTGTACTTCAGTTTGTCCATGATAAGGGTATTATCCACCGGGATATCAAACTATCTAATATCATGCGCCATAGTAATGGCAAGTTTTACTTATTAGATTTCGGAGCCGTTAAACAAGTAGCAAATGCAGCTGCTGATGCAGCTTTTTCTACGGGTATATACTCAAT
>CBZS010000615.1 GCA_000613065.1 Richelia intracellularis
AATACATCAAATGTTCAGTAAATTCGCCTTTAGAAATAAACCTGCGCTCCGGAAGTCGTTGAAGCTTGGATTGCTTAGAAAAAATTGATTACAAGCTTTTGATAAAACTAAATATATATTGGTTCAATCCAAGTGAGACAATCAAAAAGCTGAAAATATTTCAGGGTGAAAAATGTCTCCTATGGAAAATACAAAAATTAAAAATATCGACAACTTATGAATAGTAGCAGGGTAAGCCCATCTAATTTTGTAGTGAAAATTACAGATTCTTGTAAATAATTGTGAAGTATGTCTTGATTGTCAAGTGCGAACGCCAACGACGGGCACTTCGTGCCAAAGGGCAGGCTACGCCAACGCCCTTTGGGGGGTACTGGAGGGGCATCGCCAAAAAAAGTTGACGCAACTGGGGAACGCTTCCCTAGATTCGGTGGTGCCAGGTAGGGGCATGAAGACCTTGAGTAAGCCCAATAAACACTCATACCCCCACTTGGCACTCCGCTACGCCACCCAATCTTCCCCAGTTGCTGGAACACTCGTGGGGCAAAAAAATGGAGATTTAAGTATTAAAGAAGTTAAGTAGTATGCTAAGGACGCAAAGGGTCTATCTGAACTGAACGGGTTAGTCTAATGGTATCTCTGACAAGAAGGCTTGGGCCTACCGGTTTCAAATCTTCAAACCCAAAGATTAAAAGCTCAAAAAATTTGAGTATAGCCAATGCCACTGCATTGACAGAAAAAATGTCATTTTTGGTGTGCTCCTATTTCTCAACTGCAAACTTTGCATAACCAAGACAATTGGGTTGGTCTTAAATGGGTTGTCATGGTTGTGCGGGTAGCACATCTTTGGAATCAAACAACCCGTGAAGTTCAGTTTTCTCAACTAGTTTAAATTGTGATGCTCGTAACTTAGGACAAGTGATTCGTCTTCATTGGGGTGTGGAAAATGGGTTGCATTGGACTTTTGATGTCACTTTTTCTGAAGATGCTTGTGGTGTCCGTACTGGTCATGCTCCACAAAACTTCGCACTTCTGCG
>CBZS010000616.1 GCA_000613065.1 Richelia intracellularis
GGTATTTAATAGTTCCCAAGTAGTAAACGGTTTGGCTAAAAATGCTTCAGAATTAGTACTGGATACTTTATCCATTAGGTCATTAGAGGCTAATCCACTCATAAGAATAATGGGGACTTGGGGATTTATTTGTTGTAGGGTGCTAATGGTTGTTATACTGTCTAAATTAGGCATCATGAAATCAATTAATACCACCTTAA
>CBZS010000617.1 GCA_000613065.1 Richelia intracellularis
AATAATTCTTCTCTATTTTTCTTTATTTCTCCTGCCAATAAAGGATTTAGACAAGCTATTAATCTTTCCCCTGGATAATTTTCGCTTTTAATTGATGCTAAATTTCGTTCATCAAACAGAGCTAATTGAATAGCTGATTGTTCTAATAATTTCTTTATTTGAGGCGCTCGCTCTTAAAGCCCTAATCCAGTCTAAACCATCTTTATCTTTTAAGTCTTCTCGAATCCTTGCTTGAGTAATCATTCCACGGTCTCCGACCCAGGCTACTCTCTTAATACCAAATCTCGATGTAACCGGATATATTTTATTAATAAATTTCTTTGGGTCGGATGTATTTCCCTCAAATACTTCTACTGCGATTGGACAACCTTTATCATTACATAATAGCCCAAAGAATATTTGTCATTTACCACGTTTTTTCTCACGGTTATAACCATATTTTGCTAACGGGCAAGCTTTTGCTTATAAATATTTATAACTAACGTTATATAAAACCAAACATCCGTCCTTCAGATTAAGTTTGGCAAGATTATTTTCAAATTTTACTTGACGTTACAATAAAAAATTAATCGCCAAATATAATTCATCCTCATCCGCTCATTTTAATCCTAAAACTTCCCCTAAACTGAAGAAAAAAGTTTCTCAATCTAGCCCTCTTGCTGTTCCTAATTTAAAAGCTGGTTTGAGAATACGCGCCACTATCATAGCCTCAATTATTCATATTATTCTGCTGTTTTAAGTATCAATTAAGGTATGTAATCTTAATTTTATTAAGCTTGATAGTGTTGCCGCCACATGACCATGAGGACGGGTACGAATGATTTTAAATATTTCTTCTAAATCTTCTACTGCTTTACCTCCTTTAAGCAGAATTTTCAAATCATCTACCGTTTCCGAAGGCAGTTTTGAAACATTCGCAAGGGTACGTTTACGAACTTTTCCGTCTTCACGGTATGACTCGCGAAGCAGAACAGCTGGGAGAGAGTTTCTGTTAGGAATACGTTCTATATACATGACTACAGTTGTCTCATATTTATCCCCTCAAAACATTAAGTCTTTTTTTTACATGGATACAATTATTTTGTGTAAAAACCCTCAAACTTTGGAAGATTAAAGCTTAAAGGTCTGTTTCGTACATATGCTGCGGAGGAACTTCAGCTTAAAAATAGGGTTTTTCTATCTGATTAAATCAGATTCGTTATGAGTTGATTTTGCAAATTATTAGAAAAACTCGATGTTATCATGGGTGAGAAACGCCACATTTGAGCTACAGGGTTATTTGGTATTGGTTAACAGGGCGGAATTTTAATGAATATCTCGTTTAAGTCTTTTTCTAGTAATGCGTTTGCTATCTTCTGTTATTTCGCTGTGACTGGCATACCAAGTCTGGGAGCTAAGGAATTGGATGTGGAACTGAAGATTGGTGTAGTTCAGCGATTTGGCACTCAAACCAAAGATGAATTGTATTTAGAATCAGCTACAGGCGATCGCTTAGAGTTACAGTTTAAAAGAGGTAAGAATCAGCAGCAAAAGTTAGTTACAGCGAATGCGGTAAAGCTAGAAATTGGGATGCGAACTTTATCCCAGCCTGTATTAGATGAACGTGTGGTCTTAGGTACTTTCCGCACTTTTGAAACTGCTGAGGATAGTGCTATAAAATGGCGAGAGCAGGGAATTGAGGTGGAAATTGCTCAGCCAGAGCGTTGGCAAGTCTGGGCAAAAAGAAATACTTATAATACTCCTTTCTTGAGGCGCCTATTACTGGAAAGCGTGAAAGCTGGTGGTGAAAAAACTGCATATGTAGATAGTAAATTTCTCCGGCAAGTTCCTGTGGTAAGTTGGGTGGTCAATGGTTATCGTTACAACCGCGATCGGTTGTCAATTACCACCAGTAAAAATTTAATTTTTGTCAAGAATAGGAAAAAATCAAATAACCGCCGCCTCTATGCTGGTAGGCTGGAAATCCAGCCCAATGCCTATGGGAATTAT
>CBZS010000618.1 GCA_000613065.1 Richelia intracellularis
CTGGGGATGGGGTGGTTCTGGAATATTAATTTGGGATGCGATCGCGTTTAAAGACTGTTGCAATATTTCTGTTCCCACCCGTTCCACTTCCTGCCATTCTGGTAAGGCATCTTCATACACCTGTGTGATGGAAGAACCAGGAAGAATATCATGGAATTGGTTAAATAGAACTTGCTTCCAAGCCGATTCGATTTCTGTTTTGGGGTATTTTGTACCAGTGGTAATGGTGGCAAAAGCTGCAAATAATTCCGCTTGATATAAAAGATTTTCACTATGGCGATTCCAGCGTTTTTGATCTGCGTGGCTGGTATAGCATCCACGATGGAATTCGAGATATAATTCATCATCCCAGATGGGAAGAAGGGAAAAGGAAAGGTTTTCTGTCCCGTTCTTATTTGTAGACAATTGTTGGGTGGGAGTGACTTCCTGTAAATATTGTTCGGCAGTGGTAAACTCTAGTTCCGGGAAGAAGGGGGAATTTTGCCAGCGTCGGGCGATTTCTAACATATCACGGGTGGGTCCACCACCATGATCACCTACACCAGCTAACCATAGAGATGATGTGAATCCGGTTTTAGTTTGCCATTCACAGTCATACCCTGCCATTTTTACCGGATCGATACCCTCCCCAATGGGTGCGGACATCAAACTTAATACTTGACTTCCATCAGGTGATCGCCACCAGAAACATCCATGGGGAAATTTGGTAGTATCATTCCAGCGCAGTTTCTGAGTTACAAAATACTCAACTCCCCCTTGTTTTAAAAATTGGGGTAATGTCCAGCAAAACCCAAAGCTATCGGGAACCCACACCACAGTTGATAACTTGCCGAATTTGTCCAACGCATACCTTTGTCCATACAGCAATTGACGGACAATAGATTCCCCTGAAATTAAATTTAACTCCGGTTCAATCCAAAAACTACCTATGACCTCCCATATACCCGCTTCTATAGCAGCCTGTATATGCTCAAACAAGTCGGGACGATATTTCTCTACCCAGGCATAAAGAGCGGGAGTAGAATGGCAAAAAATCAACTCTGAGAAGTCTGCTTGCAACTTTAACACCGACTCAAAAGTATTCTGTGCAGCCTTCCAAGTTTCACTTACTGGCCATAACCATGCCATGTCTAAATGTGCATGACCCAAAAGATATATTTTTGATTGAGGTTGGAAAATTTTTGCTTCAGTTAAGCGATCGCGTAGTGTAGATAATGACCGATCGATTTCTGGTTTTGACGTACCAATTTTAATGTCCTTAACTATAGCAGCAAGAACTCCTAATTTCTCCGGTGAAAATGCTTCCAGATACTTTTGGATTACTGCCAACTCATCAGCCACAAACCCCGGTTCTGGTAAATTAGAATCAGTAGACTCATAAATTAAATGAGAGTGCATTAAAGCCCCATCACAATGTCCGGGACTAACCAACCGCACAGCCATAGTAAATTCATCACCTGCCTTGACCTCTGGACTCAGTAACACTCTAGGGGAAAAATCAAATAAATCCCCCTCTGCGGCTAGATTGCCATTCACATATACTTGAGCGTTATCAGCCCACCAAATCAACGCCAACCGGGCAGACACATTGGTTATCTCATAACCTTGAATATCCGTAGGAATAACTATATATTGTCCCAACCATAGAACTTTCCGACACCCAGTCCAAGAAATATGTCCTTTATCATCTGGTTGAGTTACATCCCAATCATTAATCTGGGATGCTGTAAGATTCTGAATATCTAAATCATCAGTACAAAATCGCCACTCAGAAAAAACATTAACCTGACTGTAAGAGCGTAATTTATCAATGGCATCTGAGACAATTTTTGTATTCGCTGATGATACTGGGCTAGCCATGAAATTTTGGATTTTGGATTGTTGACAATTGACAGTTTGCTATTAACTGTAAAAAAAATGGAAGATGACTTTGGGCTGATATTCCCGCTAAAATCAGCTTCTCATCCCTATTGTTATTTCTAATCCCAATCTCCATCTCTAGTAACAGAAGTACTTTAAACTTAATTTATCTATTACCATATTTACTTATTCTTAGGGGAAACCGAAAAAATAAATTATATTATCTAATTCTATCAACTCTAACTAATTTCCTTATTCCCCCTACCCCTTGTTCCTCCATATTCCGAGTTGATTAGTTATTAATTCCCTTAGCGGGAGTCTCGCAGCCAAAGTAACTACTAGAATCTAGACACATACCATGCCTTCCGCTAACTCTGAAAAATACCAAAGCAAACTGTTTAACTTTTTTCACCAGAAAACTAGAAACTGGGGTGAAAAAGTTCAACGCACATTACGTCATGTAAAAGTTAACGCCAATTGGTCTCTAGAAGCAATACTACATTCCACCGTATTAATGATGCGGAAAGTTGTGGAATCCCGTGGGAAAAGACTAAAACCGGGACAACAGCCAGATAATTCATCCCCTAAATCAGAATCTGGCGAAATGCAAATTGTACGTAAACCCAGGGGTGCGGTGGCAATTTTAGATAATACAATTGCAACTTTAGAATCCCGCGCCATAGTACCATTCTCTCAAACTAGTAGGGCATTATTTGCATCGTTCCAAAATCAACTCAAAATATTTCTCTATGGTCAAGAATTATTTCAAAAGCCTGATGATAATAAAGATAAACAGGGGATTCCCCAAATATTTGCCCAAGCTTTTGAATTATTCCTATCTCGCAAGGGGAATAATACAGATAATTTACGTATAAATACTACTCATAAATTACCTGTAAATCCCCTACCTCCTCAACAATCACTAACACCCAACATAAAAAACCCAGAAATCACAGATACTTGGCTTACTCTCAATGACTTGTTTGGTGATTCCCAAAATATACCGCCAGAAACGGAAGAAATGGAAATAAGTAATGCTAATACTTCAAGTGGTGTTACCCATTGGAATTGGCGAACCTCCCACCAAAAAATGGTTAAAAAAACACAACCAGAGACTAGTTTAGTTGAACAGCAATCATCAAACCTGGATATAAACCCAATTACAACAAATTCATCCTTATCTCAATCAGAAACTACTAGTAACCAGCTAGAAACTAATCCAAAATCAATAGACACCCAAGCCAAATTAGTAGGTTATGCTCAACATCCCTTGGAAAGAATCTTGCAATTATTAGATAATGGGATGCTGTGGTTAGAAGAAAAAATTATACAAGTATTTAAACTTATCAAACGTTTATGGCAAAGGAAATAGAGAATCAGGATTCCTGAGTAATAGAGTATTGGTTAAAACAGTATGTTTTGGCTCTAGAACTGTTAGTCAACAAGCAAGCCTTCTAACTATCGTGGCTATTCCTATATTTCTTCTTGACTCGACTCAATTGCTTGTAGAGGTTGCCAACCTGCTTGCCACTGGAAACGGTCATCTAGTAACCTAGCATTCATCCAGAAGCGTACCTGTGAATCACAAGCAGCAACCATTTCCGCATATACCCACTTCCCTTGATTTTTGCGGTTGACGACCTGAAAATGTCGCCATCCATCTACTTTTTGTTGTGCTGTCCACTTAGAGCCTACTAGATGGGGAAACTTTTGTTTTTTTGGCATGGGTAAATATTAAACAAATTTATGCATAAACTCATAAATTAAATCTACCCTACCTTTACGCAACATAGCTTTATCCAAACGTTCGGTGGTATTGCAAGTCATTAATACCACTAACCTTTGCTGAATCTGAATCCCATCATCATCAATGACACTTTTGGTACAATGTGCCATCCAACAAGCTCAAAAT
>CBZS010000619.1 GCA_000613065.1 Richelia intracellularis
AATCTCTTGAGTAATCGCAGCTTGTCGAGCTTTGTTATAGCTCAAAGTCAAAGTACCAATCAATTGAGCCGCGTTGTCGCTGGCGTTACTCATGGCAGTCATTCGTGCCGCCAATTCACTAGCTGCGGCTTCTTGTAATGCCCTTAATAGTTGATTGCTGAGATATAAAGGCAACAGTGAATCAAGTATATCTACTGGATTTTGTTCAAAAATCATGTACCCTGGTAAAGGCGAATTTCTGTAGTTACGTTTCTCCCGTTCTACCTGAAAATCGCCACCACGGGTTGTCAAGCGGAAGATTTCATCGTCTTTAGAGCTTCAAAGCCTTGGGGGTCAAGAGGTAAAAGGGTTTGTACAACAGGGTTGGAACTAACCAAAGAAATAAATCTGGTATAAATTTAACTCAAATCCTATCTACACTCTCAGATAGAAACAAAGATAATAATTCGTCAGCAATTTTGTTGGCTTCTGCGGATGTAGGAATCTGCTCTAAGCCAAAGTAGCTGGCATCAATGGGATAATCACGACGCTGAAAATACTGGAGTGCTTTGCGCCCAACAATTACAAACTTGTAGTTGATGCCTTGAGCCTTCAACTCCTTGGCGCGATTTTCCGCACGTTTGATGACGTTGTTATTGTAGCCGCCGCACAAACCCCGATCACCAGATACAACTAAAATACCAACTGACTTAACTTCACGTTTTCTTAACAGGGGTAGGTTTGCATCTTCAAAACGCAAACGTGTTTGTAAGCCATACAAAACTTGCGCTAGGCGATCGGCAAAAGGACGGGTGGATGTAACCTGTTCTTGGGCACGGCGCACCCTAGCCGCCGCCACTAGGCGCATGGCTTCGGTAATTTTTTTCGTATTCTTAACTGACTGAATGCGATCGCGTATTGCTTTAAGATTTGCCATTGTCTGATTTTAGATTTTAGACTTCGACTTCGCTCAGTCGAACGATTTTAGATTTGGAAAGTTGCATTGATGGTTTTTCTTGACCCTGCAAACTTTCCACAAAATCCCAAAAATTACTACGGTGTAGCCAAGAAGGTTTTCTTGTATTCGTTGATTGCTTCTTTTAATGCAGTTTCTTCTGGTTCACCTAGGACTTTTGATGTCTGTACACCTTGAGTATACTGAGGCTTACCAGTCTTCAAGTAGTCCCGGAATCCAACTGCAAATTCAGTAATTTTATCTACAGCGATCTCGTCTAAGTATCCATTCAAACCTGCATATAGAACAGCTACTTGCTCATATATAGAAAGTGGGGAGTTCTGGGGCTGCTTCAATAATTCCCGCAGTCTAGCACCCCTTGCTAATTGGTCTTGGGTAGCTTTATCTAAGTCAGAGGCAAATTGAGCAAATGCTTGTAACTCGTCAAACTGAGCTAGTTCCAACTTCAACTTACCAGCAACCTTTTTCATTGCCTTGGTTTGTGCCGCAGAACCTACCCTTGATACGGAGATGCCAGGGTTGATGGCAGGACGAATACCAGCGTTAAATAAGTTGGAAGAGAGGAAAATCTGACCGTCTGTAATAGAAATTACGTTGGTAGGAATGTAAGCGGATACGTCACCAGCTTGGGTTTCAATGATCGGCAGAGCAGTCATACTACCCTTACCTAATTCATCACTTAGTTTTGCTGCCCGCTCTAACAAACGGGAGTGAATATAAAATACATCACCGGGATAAGCTTCACGACCGGGTGGACGACGTAGCAGCAAGGACATTTGGCGGTAGGCTGCTGCTTGCTTGGAAAGGTCATCATAAATGATTAAGGTAGCTTTGCCGTTGTACATAAAGTACTCAGCCATAGCTGCACCAGTATAGGGAGCCAGATATTGCAGGGTAGCAGAGTCAGAAGCGTTAGCTGCAACCACAATTGTGTAATCCATCGCACCCTTATCTTGCAGGGTTTGTACCACGTTAGCTACGGTAGAAGCTTTTTGTCCAATGGCAACATAGACACAAATTACATCTTCCTCTTTTTGGTTGATGATGGTGTCAATGGCGATCGCGGTTTTACCAGTTTGTCGGTCACCAATAATCAACTCTCGCTGACCCCTACCCACAGGAATCATGGCATCAATCGCGGTAATCCCGGTTTGCATGGGTTCGTGGACGGAGCGACGGGGCAATAATCCCAGGAGCCATAGACTCAATCAATCTAGTTTCTGTAGTATTGATGTCTCCCTTACCGTCAATGGGACGACCCAATGCGTCTACAACCCGTCCAATTACAGCTTCTCCCACGGGGTA
>CBZS010000620.1 GCA_000613065.1 Richelia intracellularis
AGGGCGAAGCTTGTTGATGTTGAAGTCATACTTTCCTGGGCTTCGAGTATGACTTGGAAAGGCTTATATCCTATCTTGAGTTTAAGTAAAACTGTTTACCAAAAAGGGATTTCTCTAACAAAGAAAGCTATGAAACAAGTCGAGTCTAGATTACAGCTAAATCCACTGTTGCCCAAATGGGATATCTTGATTCAACCGCTTTAGCTGGTAATTTATTTTTCAAGAATAACCTT
>CBZS010000621.1 GCA_000613065.1 Richelia intracellularis
GAGCAAGAGTTATATCAAGGCTTTAAAGCTATTATCCATAGTTATGATAAACGGGTAGAGAAAGGTCATCATCGTACTGAAAAACGTCAACTTTGGTGTGTTTCTATTTCTCAACTGCAAACTTTGCATAACCAAGACAATTGGGTTGGTCTTAAATGAGTTGTCATGGTTGTGCGGATAAGACATCTTTGGAATCAAACAACCCGTGAAGTTCAGTTTTATCTAACTAGTTTAAATTGTGATCATCGTAACTTAGGACAAGTGATTCGTCTTCATTGGGGTGTGGAAAATGGGTTGCATTGGACTTTAGATGTCACTTTTTCTGAAGATGCTTGTGGTGTCCGTACTGGTCATGCTCCACAAAACTTAGCATTTTTGCGGCAAATAGATCTTAATGCTTTAAACCTAGAGCAATCTTTGAAACGTAGTAAGCGCTAAAAATCTAATTGAGCCGCTATGGATAATAATTATATGCTGACTGTTCTTACTGCTTGTTTATCCCAACATGATGAGACCTCTCAACCGCCTTGTCAATAGAATTTGAGATGCGCTTACCCTGCTTCCAAAGCTTGAGGGTTTTTACACAAAAGGTTTATACCCATGTAACTAAATGCTTACTTAATAATGTGAAGTAAAAAACATGAGCTAATTATAGTCATGTATATAAAACGTATTCCTAACAGAAACTCTCCCCAAGCCCTTCTGCTTCGCGACTCATACCGTGAGGACGGAAAAGTTCGTAAACGTAACCTTCCGAATCTTTCAAAACTGCCTTCGGAAACGCTAGATGATTTAAAAATTCTGCTTACAGGAGGTAAAGCAGTAGAAGATTTAGAAGAAATATTTAAAATGATTCGTAGCCGTCCTCATGATCATGTGGCGGCGCCACTATCAAGTTTAATAAAAGGATTACATACCTTAATTGATAGTTAAAACAGCAGAATAATAAAAAGAATTGAGGCTATGATAGTGGCGCTTATTGTCAAACCAGCTTCTAAATTAGCAATAGCAATAGGGCTAGATGGAGAAACTTTTTTCTCCAGTTTAGGCGAAGTTTTAGGATTATAAGGAGCGGATGAGGATGAATTCTATTTGGCGATGGATTTTTTATTGGAACGCCAAGGAGAAATTGAAAATAATATTGCCAAACTTCATCTGAAGGAATGATGCTTGGTTATATATGACGTTAGTTCTACATATTTAGAAGAAAAGCTTGTCCGTTAGCAAAAGATGGTTATAATCGTGAGAAAAAACGTGGCAAATTATAAATATTATTTTGGCTATTATCTAATGAT
>CBZS010000622.1 GCA_000613065.1 Richelia intracellularis
AGTACGGTAGAGCTTTTTGATTTAGTGGAAGCGGTAGATCAGTTTTTTGCTGATAGTCAAACATTACCAGAGTTATCTCTGGAATTACAGCCAGTTTCCAAGCGATATGGTGGTGCAACACAAGTATTGCTTAAACAAGCAGTTCCTGCAAGTGTGGGTGTTGCTAGTTTAGCTGCGGCTGGGGTAGCTTTTGGAATGTTACCCATTCCTGAATTTCGCCCAACCCAAAAGCAAAATCAATCAAATCAGTCTAACGTACAGAATTCTCCTTCTCCTAGCCAAACAGCAAGTACAGGAGAGAATACAAATACCACATCAACAGCAAAAACAGATAATACTAATAATCCATCAATCCCAGTTAGAAATTTAGAAGCACTTTTAAAATCAGTTGCCGAAATTACTAATGCGTCTCAGTTAAGAGCACTAAATCGTCAGGTTTATAACCAAATTAATCCAAAGTGGCAAAACCGTAAATCATTAAAACAAGACTTAATCTATCGTATCGGTGTAGCAGCAGATGGAGCAATTATCGGTTATAAAGCGGTTAACAAAGAGGCAAATACAGAAATAGAAGCGACACCTTTATCCCAGTTACTTTATAATACTACCAATCAAAAACCGATTACGAATGAACCAATGGCTCAATTCCGAGTTGTATTTCGGAAAAGCCAAGTTTTAGAAGTGAGCCCTTGGAATGGCTACACAAATACCCCAGATGTTGTGGGACAAAAGATTACGGATGCCAAGCAAGTAAAACAATTACGACAAAAACTTTTTGATAATATCCGTGAAAATTGGGGAGGTACTCCTACCTATAAACAGGTGTTAAAGTATCGTGTGGCAATTAAGATAGACGGGCTGATTGCTGATTACGAGCCTTTAAATCAATTAGCATTTGATCACTACAGGGAAACTCCTTTACCAAAAATGTTTTCTGCAATTTATGGTTCTAATGTTACTGCTCCTAACAATAAAGAACCTCTAGCTCATTACCAGGTAGAGTTTTCTCCCAGTGGGCAGTTGGATGTTAAGCCTTGGAAGGGATATCGGTAATAGAGTCAGAAAGGGAAGGAGTCTACTTCAACTCACTAGTGTCAACTTAAGGTGAAAGCTAACATAGTCAGACTCCAGTATTTAAGATAAATTTAGTTCCAAGGCTTAAGCTTTGAAACTCAGTTTTTGAGGCTCTACTTCTTGTTGAAACCCACATTCCGCAGGTTAGTTAGCAAAGAAGATAATATTTACGACAGGGAGCACCAAAACACTGTAGAATCCAGCACCGCTGTTCACTGAGGTTGGAAATATGTTTCAAAGAAGCGAATGTTAATAAATGAATTGATATGAAACATTGAAACACCCAACGTAAAGTAGGAGTGGCAGTTGGTTTACCTAACTGATTTTGAATTGTTTGGGATCCTCATTTTATAGATTGGCGTAATGCCCTCTGACCTAGGCTGTAAACTAGCAAACACAAACCCATAACCATTGCCAAAGCCGCCACTCTTTTCTTTGAATTTAGAAACACAGTGGAAGTAAAAAACAATGGATATTTGAGAAACCGAAAATCACGTTCTGTAGATTGTTGTGCCTTATATTCACGTAAAACATCTTCGTTGCTAAGTTTGTCGGCATGAAGAACATTGGTGGCAAGAATAAACGGCGTTGGATAATAGAGGAATGAATTGAGGTGTTCTACTGTGCATTATCCATACTGCAACTCTACGAGGATTAGAATAAATGGGAAACGTCGAGGTACCCAAAATCACATTTGGGCACCTCGATTAATCAAGTCTTAGGTAATCTGAGGCGGTTCGAAGAACTACAAGAAAGTGAAGTTGGGCAAAACATAGCTCAACTGGAACGATTTATAGTTGAAATCTGGCTCAAGATAGCCAATTTAGACGCAATTATCCCACAGCTTTAGGATTTTTATACTCCCAAAATCCATAAAGTTTGAAGTTGTAGACTAAATTCTTCACTCCAATAGTCGCCTTGACTCACTGCTTACCAATGGAACCCATTAACTTGCCTCCCATTTAATTAACCCAGTGACCAAAAACGTGTTCGACCTTTGCTCTGACTTGAGAACGCTCTCCACTATCTTCTTTGTGTTTTGCAGTCAATGGATGATTGCCGTAGGCTCGTTCATGAATGTGACTGAGGAATTGTAAAATTTGTAGAATCCATTCAATAGATTCACTACCATAGGCACTATCTGGCCAAACCTTTTCCCCCTGGTTTTGCTTATCCAACAGAGCCCCTAACACTT
Organism: Richelia intracellularis; assembly: GCA_000613065.1. Classification (GTDB taxonomy): domain Bacteria; phylum Cyanobacteriota; class Cyanobacteriia; order Cyanobacteriales; family Nostocaceae; genus Richelia; species Richelia intracellularis_B. The sequence continues at coordinate 2,270 of CBZS010000622.1, forward strand.
GGGAATCATGCACTGAGGCATCCGTGACTTGATAGCCACGAATAAAACCGTACTCCACATCGAGACTGATGTGATTTTTAGAACCAAAGGAACTCTGACCATTCTTGTTTAGGGATTGCTGAATCAGGGGATGATTTCACTAAATTTTCAACGATTTCTCAATGGTTTCAAACCCTAATTCATCCCGCACTTATCCAACGCCCTTTTTTGCCCAGGGAGCATGGCTATCTTTCTGGGACAAGCGATGAGTCTTTTGCTACCAACTTTCGGGAATTTTTCCTTCGGTAAGTTTTTGCTTCTCTTCCTTAGTATTATGCTGCTTGGGAACTGGAATCAGTGTGTCATCTACTATTTGACCGCCCTTAGCTTGGTAGCCTTGGTCTCTCAGGTCGCGATCAAATTTATTGCTCAAACAGTTCTTCAATAATACCCTGCGGGTTCAACTGCTG
>CBZS010000623.1 GCA_000613065.1 Richelia intracellularis
ATCCCATTGAATCAAAACACAATCTCCCTTCCCCCAGTTATTGGTTAGAGAAGGAAGCCATTCATCAATACCAATCTGGATTAGGTGAAGACATTGTTGGTGGTTGGTGGTATCCAGAAGATGGACAGGTAGATAACCGTGCCTTAGGTAAGGCACTATTAATGGCAGTACAATCTCTGGATATTGAAATAAAAGAAGGGATTGGTGCAGAAGCGATTTTACAGCAACAATGCCGGGTGGTTGGCATACAAACCAATGCTGGTTTATTACAAGCAGACCACTATATCATTGCCACTGGAGCTTGGGCAAATGAACTATTTCCCCTACCTGTGCAGCCGAAAAAAGGACAAATGCTCCGGGTGCGAGTGGCAGAAAATGGATCTAAATCACCTTTAAAGAGGATTTTGTTCGGGGAAAATACTTATATAGTACCGAGGAAAGACGGTCGAATTATTGTTGGTGCTACAAGCGAAGATGTAGGTTTTACTCCCCACAACACCCCAAAAGGAATCCAAAGCCTATTAGCTTCAGCAATTTGCCTTTATCCCCAACTACAGGACTACCCTATAGAAGAATTTTGGTGGGGATTTCGTCCTGCAACACCCGATGAATTACCCATAATCGGTAAAAGTCACTGCGATAACCTTACCTTTGCCACCGGACATTACCGCAATGGCATTCTTTTAGCACCAATCACTGCGAAATTGATTGCAGACTTAATCTGCGAGCAAATATCCGATTCCTTATTAGAAAACTTCCATTACTCCCGTTTTCAGTCCCCATCAAATAAAAATTCATCTATATCTATGCTTGCCCAACCTGCAAATCTTTCCCTTAACCTCCCAAGTAATACCCACCAAATCTCTGCTCTAGATACATCCTTAGTTATTGCAGGTAAAACTTTTAACTCACGGTTAATGACAGGAACTGGTAAATACCGCAGTATTGAAGAAATGCAGCAAAGCGTAGAGCAGAGTGGCTGTCAAATTGTGACCGTTGCTGTTAGGAGAGTACAAACCAATGCTCCCGGACATGAGGGATTGGCAGAGTCATTGGATTGGCAGAAAATCTGGATGTTACCCAATACAGCAGGTTGTAAAACCGCTGAGGAAGCCATTCGCGTAGCTCGTTTGGGTAGGGAAATGGCGAAATTATTAGGACAAGAAGACAATAACTTTGTCAAGTTGGAAGTAATCTCCGATGCAAAATATTTGCTTCCCGACCCCATCGGTACTCTAGAAGCGGCAGAAAAACTAGTAAAAGAAGGGTTTGCCGTATTACCTTATATTAACGCCGATCCTATGCTGGCAAAACGTTTAGAAGAAGTGGGCTGTGCAACGGTAATGCCTCTGGCTGCACCTATCGGTTCGGGACAAGGATTAAAAACAGCAAGTAACATTCAAATTATTATTGAAAACGCTCAAATACCAGTAGTAGTAGACGCAGGTATTGGTTCCTCCTCAGAAGCGTCACAGGTAATGGAAATGGGTGCAGATGCCCTATTAATTAATAGCGCGATTGCGCTTTCGCAAAATCCCCCAGCTATGGCTTATGCAATGAATTTGGCAGCAGTGGCAGGACGAATGGCGTATTTAGCAGGTAGAATGCCGATGAAAAGTTATGCTCGTGCTTCCTCTCCTTTGACAGGAACCATTCATTGAGCCTGGTTTTAGGTGAAATAGATTGAGTACATTCTAGTTGTTTAGGTTGATTGCTTATTGGAATCAACCTAAACAAGCGGCGTTGCTGAATCAGGGGATGATTTTACTAAATTTCCAACGATTTCTCAATGGTTTCAAACGCTAATTCATCCCCTGATTCAGCAACGCCTGAAGTTATACTAAGATAGATGTATTTGAATTCAGTAAATCAACTCGACGAACATTCCGATCGCTAAAATCCTTTCAATGTCCAAACACTAATAATATAGGTGACACCTGAAATGGATTAATTACTGATGATGCACATCCACCCCTGTATTTTGTATCTCTTTACTATTGGACAAAGCTTACAGGATGCAGCACCACAAATATACGGTTACTTTCCAGTGTATTAAGTTTACTGATTCTTCCCTCAAGTTATTTACTAGCTTACGAAATTTTTCATTCCCTAGAAATAGCTCTTTTAGCAACCACTTTAATCTCAGGTTCTCCAATTTTTCTGATTTATGCTCAAGAGGCACGTCACTATGGACTGCTAACTTTTCTAGGATTATTGTCGAGTTGGATTCTACTACCTATTCAAAGTGAT
>CBZS010000624.1 GCA_000613065.1 Richelia intracellularis
AGCTTTCACAGCTAATTTCGCTTCTCCAGATGTTAGCTGCTCATATGCAGAGCGCATTTTTAAGCCTGTCAGAACTTGGAATAGACCTGTACCATTATTAGAACCAGGATATTCGCGGTGTTGTAGCAATAGATGTGTCATCTCACCTTGGTATTTGGTAGATGTGTTGCTGAGGTGGGTTTCTATGTAAATTAGCTCTTCTAGATTGTCAAATTGACCATCAACTTCTAGGACTGATACATACCGACCATAGTATACATCAGAACCATAGTACATTTGCATACCAGGGTAAGAGCAGGTCAACTTTCTACCACAAGGTGTCCACTGAATTGTTGAACCTTGGTCAAATAGGTACACTGGTTCAAATCCTTCTTTATCTTCCCTTTGCAGCATTCTTACCCGCAAGACTTTACGCTCGGTATCATTCTTGATCAAGTTTGTGGGCAGTACTTGGATGACTACATCTGCAAACTCTCTTTGTGGTTCGATATACTTCTGGAAGTCTGGTTTACGAGAGTTAATTGCTGCCAGAACATCTTCGTAACGATGACCTCTTTCCGCCATATCACGTTGGATTTTCCAGGCGATTTTTACTTCATCGCTAATGTCTAGGTAAACACTAAAGTCTAATAATTCTCTTACCCGCTCATCATACAAAGGATGTAGTCCTTCAACCACAACAATATGATTGGGTTCAACCCTTTCTGGCGATTCAATTGCGCCAGTTTCGTGGTTGTAAATTGGTTTATTAATTCCTTGGCCGTTTTTGAGCATCTTAATTTGCTCATACATCAAGTCAAAGTTATTTGCTCTAGGATCTAGTGCTGTAATTCCAGTTTCCTTACGCTGCTTACGATCTAGACAGTGGTAATCATCTAAGCAGATAACTGTCATTAGTTCTTCGCCAAATAAGTCTATGAGGCGGCGCAAAAAAGTAGATTTTCCACAACCTGAGTCCCCAGCTACCCCTATTATTACAACCCTGTCCGGCGTGTTTGTCATATTATCTCCTCATGAGAATGCTAAAAAATAAGTCACTATTGGCGTATGAACTCGCACCTTTATATTGGGTGGGAGACCGCTCTTCAATCAATATTTTTTTTCAAACGGCAGTTTTATTAGCCAGGGTGTTGACCCCATTGGTTTATCCTGCGTTCAGGCTAACCAGTAACAGTAAGTAAAATCATATCGAGTAAATTTTGAGTAGCATTATTTACTCGTTATTACTATAACTAATTTGTTACGGGTAAGTATTTAACCCTAGTGATACATTGGATCTTAACAGAAGGGGTTATTCTATACAAGGTATTATGTCATTAATTCAGCCTGTATTTCCGTGAGAAAAAAAATATATTAGTGTTCGCAGAATTATCTGCTCAATGAAGATACAACTTAGCTCAG